>JACQNW010000016.1 GCA_016202845.1 Candidatus Aenigmatarchaeota archaeon | reverse complement strand
GGCTTTAGCCAGCAGATGCTTTGAAAAGCAGAACTTTTCATGCATAGGCGAACGTAGTCGCCATATGAGGGCAAGATGTTGGCTAAAGCGAAGCTTTGCCGACACACATGAATGCTTTACATTCATGATGATTCAAAAAGACATCCACAAGAAACCCACAACTTTAGTTGTGGGTAGTCTGAGGGGATTTCATGGCGTCCCCAGGAATTCACGCCCAGAAACTTCTGCCCATTCTTGCATGTATCGGTTTTCAGATTTTGCTTCAAATTCTGGCCATGATGCTTGGTCAGCATAAAAAATGTCTGCATGGTTTAATCTTGCAAATTCATAAAGTTCCGGGCAGGCCATTACAGGTATGCCGTTTGTGTCTCGTGCAATGCGTTCTGCTTTCAAGTAGCCAATTGCGCTTGAATATGCAATAGGCTTCCTGCCGGACAGCACTGCAGCCATCCAATTTCCTTGCCCAAATAACGAAGGTAAAAAATCAGTCTTATTCATAAAAATCACAAAAAAATAATTTATTGGTCAGACCTGCCTAATGACAAATCTGCATCACGCAGCAAACCCCCTAGCGCAAGTAGGTTCAATGCTCGTTTATCTCCGTGAAGATTTCTTGCACTCGGATAAGTTGTCACTTCTCTGTCTGTTGGAACTAAATCATATATTGTATGTGTTGTTCCACCTTCTACTGCTTCTTTTCTTTCATATACCATACCACAACCTCCTATCTGAATCTGTTGAACATCATCGAGATGTCAACATCTGAAATGTCCTCATGAACTAATGCCTTTCCGTCATTCCTGCTTCTTTGTTCCTGGTCGTATGTAGGCGCGTCTTTTTTCCAGAATAGCCCTATAGGCTTTCTTTCAAATTCCATTGACTTTTTCATGGCCGCCTCAAAATTTGTGGAATCATGTTTTTCGTCTTCTAGCTTGTAAATCTGCTGCTTGTACCAGTCTGTTGTATTGATCTTATTGTATGTCGGGCATTGCTGGAAAATGTCAATTAGCGAAAATCCTTTGTGCTTCATGCCGTCCACAATTAGTTTTTTCAGGTGAATTATGTCCATGGCATATCCTCTTGCAACATAAGTTGCTCCGCCTGTTATTGCAAGCGCCAAAGGATTCATTGGCTCTTCTATTACGCCCTGAGGAGTTGAGTTTGACTTGAATCCTTTAGCGCTTGTGGGCGAGGTCTGGCCTTTTGTCAGGCCATAGACAGCATTATTTTCAACTATCATCGTAATGTCAATATTTCTTCGCAAAGTGTGCAGAAAATGGTTTCCTCCAATTCCATAACCGTCTCCATCGCCGCACACGACTACAACATTCAAGTCAGGGTTTGCAAGCTTTGCGCCCATTGCCACTGGAAGCGCTCTGCCGTGGAGGCCTTCAAATCCATATGTATTAACAAAATGCGGAAGCTTTGACCCGCAGCCAATGCCTGAAACTATCAGCGTATTTTCTTTTTCAACACCCAGTTCTACTAATGCGTTTTTCACAGTGCTCAGAATAAAAAAATCGCCACATCCTGGGCACCACGTCGGCGCTTGCTTTGTTGTCATCTCTGCTATTGTTGGAATATTAATCACCTTATTCTATTATCATTAGCTTCTCTTTGCTGTTGTCTTGACATGCTGAAGGTGCGTCAGTTAGCACTTTGTGAACAACACCATTCGCCTTTGAAACAATTCCGGGCGTGCTCACCTGTATCTCTGTCAGAGAATTGTCATTATGAAGCTCCTTGATAGCATCTGCTATGTGCTCCGGCGCGAAAGGCCTGCCGTCATATTTCAGAATTTTATGGTCAAATGTAAGGCCTGTTTTCTCTCTTATCAGTCCTGCAAATTGTGCAGTCATGTTGCCCTCGATTATGATTGTTCTCTTTGCATTCTTCATCACATCAGAAATAATTTCGTCATGCATTGGATTGACAAAAGTTATGGGAAGAAAATTTGTTGATATGCCATCCTTTTCCAGTAGTTTCATTGCTTCCAGCACAGGCCCTTTTGTTGAGCCCCATGCTATGATTGTAAAACCTGCATTTTTGCTGCCTAAAAGCTCTGGAGCAAATTTTGCCTTTACCTCCTGCTCAGCCAGGGCGAATTTTTTGTACCGCTTATTGTGCATTGCTATCCTGATCTCCTCTTCCTCCCTTTCATGGCCATGTTCGTCATGCTCATAGCTGGAAGCAACATGCATGCCGTTCTTTATGCCAGGTATTGATCTCGGCGATATGGCGTCTTCTGTTAGTTTATACCTTTTGTAGTCTGCTTCACCATCAGTAACCATCTTGCCTCTTTCCACTTTAACTTTATTTGTATCAAACTCAGCAACAGATCTGTAGCTTTCTCCAAGGTATTTGTCTGTAAGTATCATGACAGGCATCTGGTATTTTTCTGCGAAATTAAATGCCTCTTGTGTCAGGTAGTAGCACTCATCCACGCTTCCTGGTGCAATTATGAGCCTTGGAAATTCGTCTGTTGAAGCATGAAGAATGTATCGCAAATCCCCCTGTCCTGTGTGTGTTGCCATACCTGTAGCAGGGCCCGGCCTCATTGCTTCTACAACAACAATTGGAGTCTCAGTTTGTCCTGCAAGTCCAAATCCTTCACACATTAGCGCAAACCCGCCGCCAGATGTCGCTGTCATCGCTCTTAGTCCTGCATAGCCTGCTCCTATTGCCATGTTTATGGCAGAAATCTCGTCTTCTGTGTGCTTTACAATTATGTTATAGTTTTTTTCCTGCGCTGCAATATTTGTAAAAACAGAAGTTGCTGGCGTCATTGGATATGCTGCAATGAACTTGCAGCCAGCTTTTATCGCGCCTGTTGAAATTGCCTCGTTTCCAGACAAGAAAAGTTTATCATTGTGATATGGTTTTTTAACAAGCTTATATTTAAAATCAGAAGGGAAATTTTGCTTGATGTAATCATAACCAGCCTTTGCTGCCTTTATGTTTGCTTCTGCCACTTCCATCCCTTTCTTTGTCCCAAAATTATCCTTCAATACTCCATAAAATAATTCAATGTCAAAGTCAAGCAATGCTATTGTTGCACCCATTGCAACAACGTTCCGCATTATTTTTCCGCCATTTTCATTTGCTATGTTCATCAAAGGAACATTGTATGTTTTTATATCATTTCTTTTGAAATAATCCGGCGTTACTTTCATGCTTTCGCCGTCGTAAATTATCCCGCCACCCTCTGATATTTTGACTTCATGCTTGTCGATGGAGTTTTTGTCCAAAGCCACAAGCAAGTCTGTGAATCTTGTATGCGCATGCAGTTCTGTTTCAGAGACACGCACATCAAGATTGTTGTGTCCGCCTCTTATCAAAGAAGGATATTCTGCAGTGGCAAAAACAAAAAGCCCGCCCCGAAGGCAGGTCTTCGCAAACATAAGCCCGGCATTAAGTATGCCGTGCCCTGCCTCCCCTGCAACCTTCCATGAAAAATTGTTTACAATGCTCATCGGATCACAAAAATTAATCTCCAAGTTCTATCCATTCCCAACTTCTACGCACGTCAAGTCCGCCTTCGCTGCATGCCCACTCACTCCATCGCCTAACTGTGTTTGTTGAATGGTCATACGCTCCATCCACAGTTCGTTTAGGCATCATTTTATAATGTTCGCCTACTGGTTCAATTCCTGTCATTGCCATTTCATACCCTGTCATCTACATCAACCTCCAATGCTAGCCTTTTCTTTAGAAGAAAAGGTTACCGTATCCAAAAGAATCATGTTATTATAGAAAAATTCATCGGGGAACAAAGAACTAAAATTAGGCATAGGTTTGACCAGCAAACCAGAAATATCATAAAATGCAGGAACAGAACTAATAGCTCGATAACTAAATGAATTTGCCATTGTATTTTCAAATTTTACTGCGCCAGTTTTCATTATAGCACCAAGCCATATCACATAAGCAGAAATCTTTAGGGTTGGTTATTGCCCGTTCTGCTTACATGCGACCTAATTATCGTGTATTTATCACATATGTCGGCAAAGCTTTGCTTTAGCCAATATGTGAATGTATATCACAAAGGTTGTGAAGATTTTTCTCCACAACTTGAACGAACCGACGCCTTTGGAGGCGTCATGCTCTACTTGTACTAGCCAATAAAATGGATAACCATGTTTATAAGCTTTTCTGTAGCTCACTTATTATAAATTTCTATAATTTTGCCCTTAGGACCGACAGTGAATGATGCTGTTCTGCCAATTTTTTCTTCCATATTTTCTGTCTGGTGCACGTGGCCATGAATATGGATGTCTGGCTTGAATTTCTCTATGGCTTTTCTGACGCCTTCACTGCCTGAAAACTGGGCTATGCGCTCTGCAAGGCTGCCTTCTGCATGTGCATGTGTCACCATGACTTTTATTTTTGCGTCTTTTACCTTATAAAAACTAGACGATATGTAGTCAAATATTTCATCTTCTGTAAGCACTGTCGGGCATCCAAACATCTGCGAACCGCCGCATCCGAAAAATCCTACATCCCCGGCATTGTATGGGTAAAATTGGAGATGCTGGGCATTGTATTTTTTTGTGATGAGCTGGGATGTTGCCAGGCTGTCGTGGTTGCCATTTACAAATATTACCTTTTTGCCCTTTTCAACAAACGGCCCTACCATGCCTTTTGAAGACTCGTCAAAGAAAGTCAGGTCTCCTGCCAGCACTACAAAATCCACATTGTATTTCTCAGCCATCTCTGCAAGCCTTTTTGCCGCAGACTTGTCGCTATGAATGTCAGATGCCGCAAGTATCTTCAGTTTGGTCATAAAATTAACTGGGCAGTTAAGGCTTTAAGGGTTTTTTGAGGTGGGTAACTTCTGGATTTTTCATTAAGCTGTATGGAGGTCTGCTAAAAAATTCATCCAACAGTCGCACTCCTTTTTTCCCCAAGTCAACATCATACCAAGTCATTATTCAATAAAGCTATGGCTTTATTTAAATCAACTTGCTTGGCACTTGTCTGAGTAATGAGCATTGCAGAAAAACAATACAGAAATTTTTACATGACTTCATCTATAAG
>JACQNW010000137.1 GCA_016202845.1 Candidatus Aenigmatarchaeota archaeon | reverse complement strand
TTGGTTAACTATAAATCAAACAACTTCGAATTTTGTTGTGTAATTAATAACACCGTTTTCACTGTTTTTATAAAAAGACCTGAAAACAGTTTTTACACACGCGCCTATTTTTATTTTGTTTTCTTCTCCAACAACATGGGAACTAACAACCACACCATTATCTAATTTTACTAAACCAATAATGTAAGGAACAGCGTGTTTGAATCCCTCAGGCGCTATTGAAATTTTTGTAAAAGAAACTATTACGCCTTTATTCGGCATGTTCACCTCAGACAGATTTGTGCTTCCACACTCTAAACATTGTTTTCGTGGCGGATAATATAAAATCCCACATGAACATTTTGTGCCCTTGAACAAATATCTGTGTTTTTTCAATCTCCACGGTATAGATACTGAACTATGATGCGGCATTTAATCACCAATATCGCTGCTTAATATATTTACAACTGCAGTGGCACCAGAACCACCAATATTCAAATTAAGGCCTTTTGTAGCGCCTTTGACTTGGTTTGGAGCATTGCCGCGCAACTGTTTTGTTATATCACATAATTGCCTTATGCCTGTTGCTCCAACAGGGTGGCCAGCTGCCTTTAAGCCTCCCAGTGTGTTTGTAGGCAGTTCTTTTCCTACTTTTATAGAGCCGGCCTCAACAAACTTACCACCTTTACCTTTGTCACAAAAACCAAGGTCCTCCAATGCTATAATTTCATTGATGGAAAAACAATCATGGACTTCTAACAAATCAATTGCTTTTCTATCGGCGCCTGCAGTGGCAAACGCTTGTTTGGCAGCAAGCTTTGTGGCCAACAATTCTGTAAATGATTTCCTGTCATGGAGAGCTAGCGTATCTGCAGCCTGCCCAGTTCCCAAAATCCATATTGGGTTGTTATATTTTTTTGCAACTTCCTCTGATGCAAGAATAACTGCAGCACTCCCGTCAGTAATAGGAGAACAATCAAGGAGGTGTAATGGATCTGCCACCATTGATGATGCAAGAACATCCTGGACTGCAATAGGGTTTTTAAATTGGGCGTAAGGATTGTTTTTCCCGTGTTCATGGTTAACAACAGAGACCATTGCCATTTGCTCAGATGTTGTTCCATATTCATGCATATGGCATCTGGCGATCAAAGCATACAATCCTGCAAAAGTAAGCCCTATTGCTGCCTCCCATTCCTGGTCGCCGGCTGCGGCCAATGACGTGAGTGCACCAGGCCCTGATATATCAGTCATTTTTTCCACACCTATAGCCATCGAAATGTCGGATTCTCCGGAAACTATAGAAGTATAAGCAGCACGAAATGCAACACTTCCAGAAGCGCATGCTGCCTCACATCTGGTTGCAGGAGCATTTACACCCAAAACATCAGCAGCAAGAGCGGCCACATGTTCCTGGCCTGCAAATCTTCCTGCTGACATATTGCCAACAAACAAAGAATTAATCTGGTTTCTATCAATATTAGCATCTTTTAGTGAGTTGATACCTGCTTCCAATATCAAGTCCCTTAATGACTGATCCCACAACTCACCAAAATGAGTTTGTCCAATGCCAATAATCGCTACTTTTTTAGACATTTATTCCACCACTGTGCTTCAGGTAAGAACCGTATTCAACATACTCTTTTCTGTTGACATACTGGCTTGTTTGTGGGGCAGAATGCTGGACTTTTTTTATCAGGTCTGTAACAGTCAGCGCGAAAGAATCGCTTCCTGCACCACTCCCGTACGATGTAATTAGCACTTTATCATCAGGCTCTGCATGGTCCAGTATGTTTGCCAAGGCCAACATGCTAGCGCCTGAATATGTATTTCCTATATTTTTGACTATCAAGCTGTGGATAAGCTGTTCATTTGTAAATCCCAACAACTTTGCAGCCCTTTGCGGGAACTTTGCATTTGGAGTGTGAAACGCAACAAACCTGTAGTCTTTTGGCTCTGTTCCTGTTTTTTTCAAAAGGCCTTTTGCTGCAGAAACTATGTGATGGAAATATGCAGGCTCGCCTGTGAATCTACCGCCATGTGACGGGTATTTTTGCCCCTCCCTGCGCCAAAAATCAGGCGTGTCGGTTACGTATGAGAACCAGCCATCAATTGAAGCTACAGGATTTTTACCTATTATGAATGCTGCGCCGCCTGAAGCAGCCGTATATTCAAGAGCATCGCCAGGCCTGCCCTGTGAAGTGTCCGCACCTATGGCCATGCCATAATCAACTTCACCTGACTTTACAAGCCCAAGACAAAGCTGTATTGTAGTTGTACCAGCTCTGCAGGCGAACTCTGTGTCAACTATACTTATTTCTGGAGTAGCACCAATTGCTTCAGCCACTACTGTACCTGACGGCTTAACAACATAAGGGTGGCTTTCTGACCCGACAAACAAAGCGCCTATCATTGAGGGATTGAATCCTCCGTGTGCTGTTACAGCTCTTGAAATGGCATTTCTGGCAGCTTCGACGCTGATAGTAATTGTATCCTCATCCTTGTCCGGGACTGATTTTTCAAAAACACCAATCCCGTTTTTAATTGCATTTGCATCATCTCCCCACACCTTTGCTATGTCCTCGACTTTAATCCTAAAGCGTGGAACGTATGCGCCATAACCAACAATACCATAATGCATGACATTCATTAGAAGAAGCAAGTTTTATAAGCATATTGATTTTTGGTGTTTTACCGGTATTAAAAAATCTTACCCTGGAGGAGCCCCTCCCCCTCCATCTCCGCCTGAAGGCGCTGATGGAGCTGGCGCTGAATACCCTCCACCAGAGTCACCACCGCCAGAAGGCGTCGAGCCTCCACTAGGAGCACTATAGCTGCCAGATGTCCCACCGCTATAGGTCCCTGTGCTGCCACCTGAATAACTTCCTGTATCACCACCGCTATAGCTTGTTGATGTCGTGGCGCCGCCAGAATCCGTGGTTGTAATTGTTGTACTACTGGCGCCTGTATACGACGGAGTTGAAACCCCTGTTGCAGATCCTGCGACATTACTGGATTTGTCTGAATCAGTTGGCGATGGCGGTGTGTAAGAATATGAATTTGAGTATGTGTAAGTAGACCCTGTTGATGGATTTACATACTCATATTGATATGTTCCTGTCTTTTCATTGTACTCAGCAGGCGGCGTGTATGTGTAAGATTTTCCCGTGCTCTGGTAAACAAAAGAACCTGCTTTATCGTCATACTTGTATCCTGAAGGCAATTCATTTTGCGCGTATTCATGAACTTCTCCTGCTGACGTCCCTTGCACAAGCTTGCCTTCATCATTGACGTATGTGTATTGTTTTGTATCAGAATTGTAACTGCCTGCCACCAACGCCTCTTTCACAGGATCAACGTATGAAAACTGGCCTGTTTTTGCATTGTAAGAGCCACCCTGTGGGCTGTAACCCCCCCCCTCATGCTGGTTTTCATATGTTTTATAAGCTGTTACGGCCACCTCGTATGCCTTTATATCGTCTGCAGCGAGCTTGCCGCCTGATTTGTACTTATCGTATGCTGCTTTCCATTCAGTTGCTGTCAGATAAGCCGTGTCCGGCACGCCACTGTTGCGCAGGGTTGTATCAACAGTCGACAATGTTGAAAAGATTTCTGCGCGTTTTTCAGGGTCTGAAAAATATGGCTGTTCAAGCAATCCTGACTGGTATGCTTCGCTTTCATATTGCAGCCTGCGCTCAAATTCTTCTTTCAACTTATTGTCGTCCCATTTTGCAGGGTCTGTGCCAGATTTAGAGATTGTATATTCCTGCTTTATTTCTTCACGATATGTTTCATACGCTTCCTGCTTGTAATTTTTAACAAATTCTTCATGCAGATTTTCCGGGTCTGTACCCTTTTCAAAAACTTTAGCGTACCGACCCCTTAACAATTCTACCTGGTTCGGCGGCACCAAGTCATCAGTCCCAAGAAGCCCTATTTTCTTTCCCTTTTCCAAGTTAGCAACTTCTTTTGCCCTTTCAATGCCAACAAGCTTTTCCAGTTTCCGGTCCACACCCTCCCTTTCACTTTCAACATATTCTTGTTTGCATGCATCATTGCATGAAATATAGGTCTCATGCCTGTAAGAATTTGCAAAAGCGCTCACCAACTTCCATTGCGCAAGCGCATCACCCTTGTTTTTTTCGTCAATTATTTTTGATGCCAGCTCCAGCGATTGCGGAGGCAAAGCGCTCTTATCGAGATCTGTATAGTATGCCTCGAACTGGTCTACGATCAAAGGAAGCTTTTCCTCAAAATACCGCTTATTCTGCTCGTAACGCTTCTGGAAGTCTTCCTGTTTTTGCTCGAACCGCTCCTCTATTTTTGCAATTTCATCTTTCGCAAATATCACTGCAGTTCTTACCGGATCGCCGGCTGAACCTGCCTCAACTTTTATACCCTCCAGTGAAAGGGCTTGCTCAAACTGCTTCTGCACGCCTTCGTCATCTGAAATGAACTTTATTTTAGGCTTTGCACCAAGCTGGCTTTGAATGTCGTTGTATAATCCGCGTCCAATTCCATCAAGCACAGAGCCTGTATCGTCATCAATGTTGTCATTGTTCTCATCCCTGTAGAAGAAAACTTTGTAGCCTGGCAGTATCGGCGGCACCATCCTCTCTTCAACTAAAATAATATTATCCCCTGATACAATAGAATCTTTTACTTCGGCTTCCATTTTTGCTGCAAGCTCTTCCTGCGTGCCTGCGAATTCTTTTCTTATATCAGCGCCGAGGTCTTTTATTTCTGCCTTGACAGAGTCTTCTACATCACCGACAAGTGTCACGCCGTTAATGCCAATATCGTTTATAGCCTGCGCAATATCTGCCGGAAGGCTGCCAATGCCCGATGGCACAGGTATTATTGGGCCACCAAGTTCAGATGACAAATGCAGGTATTCCTGCTGTGATTTATCACTATCGCCATTGTATTCCACCAGCGTAATTTCGTGAAGCATTTCCGGGCCATAAAAATATTTAATCGCCTCCACCGCCGTCCCGGTTGCTGTTGCGCCTGCAATCCTTGTAACATCGTAGCCTGCCGATTCGCCAACCTGCTCAAGGGATGTCTGCGCCGAATCAGATACAACAGAATCGCCGCCGATAATTATTACATTTTTCACATCCTTGTAATCGCCGGTGAGCAGCTCGGAAAGAACTTCTGTAGGGACATCTTTATGGCCTGTGTACAATACAGGAATACCCCTGTCTTCTGAAATTGATGCTGCAATAGAAGCATCGATCGCGCTTTTATCGCCGCTGTTTACAAGAATAACTGTTTCAACCGCCGCGGCTGCTTTGTCAGATGTTTCCGCTCCAGATGCTGTCTGATAGCCTGTTGTTGGGAATTGGGCAAATGCAGATAATGAAAGAAATAGGGCGACTATTATAGCTTCAAATATATGATAATTCTTTGTTCTCTTAAATCCCACACCCACCCTATGGGACTCCATATTAATTTTTAATTACACTCCTCTACATATAAAGATTTGAAAATCTTTTTTATACTACTTTAAAACATAGATATACATGGTCTTGGAATCGATTCTTAACCCAAAGAATGCAGAAGATAAGCCCTGGCATATTTTTGTTATCGCCTTCATATACACTTTTATTGGCGTATTTTTTGCGCATCAATTATTTCCAAACCAGTCCAGCACGCTTGCCGTAGCCATAATTACGATTTTATTCATACCTTTTTTTGAAAATTTATTCGAGCTGGAAGAGGAGAAAGATGATGCTGCTGTAAAAGGCGGAAAAAAACAGAACATTTTTGGAAGGCATAAACAGGCCATAAGCGTGTTCTCGTCATTTTTCATGGGAATCATAGTGGCGATGACTTTTATTTTCATTTTCATGCCAACCGTAAATGTTTTTACCCTTCAAGCCCAGACAATAGAAGGCTTTTCCGGAAGGGTTGTAAGCGACACAACAGGCGCTGTTGTTGACCAAGGAGATTTCACGCGGTTTTTTGTCAACAACACTGGCGTGATGATACTAATCTTTGTCATGTCTTTGATGCTTGGCGCCGGCGCTATTTTTGTTCTTGTGTGGAATGCATCTGTAATAGCTGTTTATGTAGGCCTGATTGTTAAATCGCTTGCCAGCAACGGGTTAAACCTGACAACTGCATACCTGTATGGCGTTCCTGTTGGATTAGGCAGCATAGCCCTGCACGGAATTCCTGAAATAGCAGCATATTTTGTGGCCGGCATATCCGGGGGTATTTTAGGCGTAGGCGTAATCAGGGAAAAGCTTAACAGCAAGGAATTTCATTTTATTTTCAAAGACTCGCTTGTATTTTTGGCCATAGCAGAAATCTTGATAATAGCTGCTGCGTTTATCGAAGCAGCGATATGATAATGGACAAGCATTCGAGGCAAAAGACCATGTTCATGAAGCTGCAGGTAATTTTTACAAATTTTTGCGACATTTAACGGGCAGTGCTGTTTGCGGCGCATCAGTGCTGCCTGAAAAACAAAAAACACAACACACACCAAAAACACAGCGGGTGATTTCACAGCCAGAAGGATTTTTTACGGTTTTGGGTGGATTTTGACGATTGGCTTATCAATTCATAATTTCTTCCAGCTTATCGAGAGGAAAGCCTTTTGTTGCTGTGAACTTCTTTCCTATATTGCCATTGTTTTCGCTGACGTCTGCCAAATGGAGAAAAGACCATCCCTTATACGACTGCTTCCATGCGATCAATGCCAGAGCGCCATGGTCTTGCCATGCTTTTAATTCAGCCAACTGTTCCTGCTCTACAGTAAATGCATCCTTGCGCGATTTGCATTCTATAACAAGCATCCTCCCGTTTTTTATGGCCACTATATCAGGAGACGGAAGCCCTATCCTTCCAGAACGAGGAGCTCGGATTACCATGAATCCCAGAGCGGCAAGCGTATGCACCAAGGACCTTTCTGCAGCGTAGCCCTTTGTATAAGCTTTAACCATATGTATTATTGCCAGCTGTTAAATAAAAAGTTCAAAGGCAAACCTTTTATTCCTATCAGCCAACATTCAGAATATGAACAGCGACCTGCCAGGCTTTTATAAAATGGGCCTGGAAGACAGATTAAATGAGATAAAGAAAATTGCGCACCTTACGGATGAAGAGACGAACAGCCTTAGAACAGGAGGCATAAACTGGCAAACAGCCGACCTCATGATAGAAAATGTGATTGGCACCACTAAAATGCCCATTGGCATCGCTACTTATTTTACGATAAATAAAAAAGATTATGTAATACCCATGGCCATAGAAGAGCCGTCTGTCATAGCGGCAGCATCACACGCAGCCAAGCTTGCGAGACAAGGAGGCGGATTCACAGCAACAAGCACAGAACCAATGATGATTGGCCAAATTCAAGTCATTGGCATAGATGACATACGCTATGCAGAAAAAATGGTTCTTGCTAATGCGAACAACATAAAGAAAATAGCAAACAAGAATGATTCTACCCTAATAAAATTAGGCGGCGGAGCAAAAGGCGTGGAAACAAAAATACTTGAAACTGAACGCGGTAGGATGCTTATAGTACATTTGCTTGTTGATGTTAGGGATGCGATGGGAGCAAATGCAGTAAATACAATGTGCGAGTCGGTCGCGCCTTACATCGAAGAGCTTACCGGCGGCAAAACCAGGCTAAAGATAATAAGCAACCTTGCGGTAAAAAGGACAGTGAAAGCAAAAGCTGTGTGGAAGAAGACGGTTGTAGGCGCTGACGTAATAGACGGAATTCTTGACGCTTACGCATTTGCCAAGGCTGACCCGTACAGATGCGCAACAAACAACAAAGGATGCATGAACGGCATAGATGCTGTAATGATTTCTACAGGAAATGATTTTCGGGCCATAGAAGCAGGCGCGCATGCTTTTGCCGCACTTAACGGCTACAAACCTCTTGTAAAATATGAGCTAAAAGAGGACGATCTTGTTGGCACAATCGAACTGCCAATGGCTGTTGGAATAGTTGGCGGGACAACAAAAACAAACCCCATAGCAAGAATTGCACTAAAAATTCTTGGCATCAAAACAGCCAGAGAACTTGGTGAAATAGCGGCTTGCGTCGGGCTTGCAAACAATTTTGCCGCACTGAGGGCAATGGTGACAGACGGCATCCAGAAAGGCCACATGAAGCTGCATGCGAAAAATATTGCAATAACAGCCGGGGCAAAAGATACCGATGTATACGTGGTCGCACAAAAAATGGCTGCTGAAGGAAATGTTTCTGTGTCCAGGGCAACAGAGCTGCTCAAGGAATTACAGCGTGAAGAAACTGAAAAAACAGGAAACGAATAAGCCTTTTCTTTTAAAGAAAAGTCCTTGGGAAAAAGAACTATTTCAACAATGTCTTTATAT
>JACQNW010000015.1 GCA_016202845.1 Candidatus Aenigmatarchaeota archaeon | reverse complement strand
TTATAGCTAACCAAATAAATAACCCCGATATTAATTTATTTGGTTACATATAGCTCAAAAGGAATTTATATCCAGATTGTTTCCTTTTAGAGCTATAACGGGAAGGCTGAATTATTCAGTGTGAATACAACTGCTAATGCCAGCGCCAGAATAAAAACAAATACTATTATTTTTATCAAGAGGTATTCGTTTAATTCAAACGCCATTATACATCCCTTTCTTACTAATAGTAAATAAAGATTAGCCAACTACGCTTGTTATCAATGGCGTGAATATTGCCAGCGTTATGAACAGAATTATTACAAATACTATCTGGCCGACAATCAGCGTTGTTCCGAGAATATTGTAATAGCTGATCTTGTCCTCTCCGGTTTCAATGGCGTTTATGAAAGTGCTCAGGATGAAAGCGGTTTCGATTATGTAAATGCCTACTATTAGAATAAACTCTAAAGGAGTGATCTTCGGGGCAAAGCTGCTGATGAATGGAAGAGAGGTGCTTTGAGGAAGATCGCCAACTTTTGCTGCAAGTTCTGCAAGAATTCTTATAATTATTATTGCCATCGTGACAACAATGCCGGAAACCATTGGAGACAAGAAGTAAACCTGGAATTTCAATGAGCTTATTGTCTCGTTCAGCTCGCCTGTCACTTCCTCCTGCGTGTCGTGAATGTTTTTCAGGTACCTGGAAACAGTGATCATTGCGTTGGCAGCAGTGTCCACGCCTTTTTTCGAGGATTCTATGACCGTGTTCATTATGGACTTTATCATCTTTGACGGGTAGCGCTTGATTGCCCCAAACTGGCGGTCAAAAAACGCCTGCTGGAATGTCATGCCAAGAACTTTCATATTATCCAAAGCCCTTTCAAAAAGATCCTTGATTTTAAGGTTTTCAATCCTGTCCATTGACTGCTCAATGGAAACCTCTATGGGCTTTCCTGACGATACCTGATTGCCAAGCTGGAACAGCGCTTCTGAAAATTCACTTTCAATTGCTCTTGTTTCGTTCCTGACTTTTATTCTTTGCTTTGCAAGGAGAGTAAAATAAGTGCCAATTCCTATTGATATTCCTGTCGTTATTATAACCGCAGGAAAAAGACCTTCCTTGTCTATCCTGAAAAGCATTGCTCCAAAGGCTACTATCACAGCCCCGATCAACAATGCTATAGGCCATGCTTTGACGTTCTTCTTGCCTATCCGCACCATGCCGTCCGGCGGTATGTCTGGATTTTCCGATATGTCTATGGGACTTGAGGTTACAGGCCTTATTTCCAATATTCTAGATATGACAAAAAACAAAATCATTGGAAGAATTATATCATACCCTACAAACAGGACAGATGATTCGACTTTCAGGAAAACAGATATAACTGGAAACAAAACCAAGCCCATTATAGGCAATATGATGCCCATTGCGTGGACGACCATGACAGGCATTTTCAATTTTTGATTGAAGTGACGAGCCTGTTCCCTGTTCCCTTCCAAAATTCTTGAGACAGCTTCATCCAGCAGCTGAAGCCTGCGATTGCCTGATTGCCTTAGCGATGTTACAAGAAGCTCTATTGATTCAACAAAATCCCTGTTTTTTGACCATTTGTTTGTATAAGCGAGCAAAGCCTGCTGCATTGAGGTAAAATTACCCACTTCGACATCCCACAAAAGCTTTCTTATCTCATAGCCCATTGCGCCTTCTATGTTGCTAGAGGAGAATTTTACAGCACCCTCAAGATTCGGGACATTCCTCATGTACATTGCCATGTAAAGAATGAATGTAACTATGCCGGATCCGGCTGCAATTTCATACCTGGCTTTGTAATGCGAAGGATAATTGTATATGTAAATGGTAAAAAACAAAGCTATCATCAGCAACAATACCGAATAACCAAAAGACAATCCGGGCAATCCAATGAGTCCCAATATGAGCAAGAACATTATTGCCATACAGGAGAACAAAGCGAATAGGATTGTAAGAGACATTGCGCCTTCCGGAGTTATGTGAAGGTGGGAGAAAATTATTGCATCTTCCAGCTTCTGCTTGGTCTTTCCGGAAACATTGACTTTGATTATCTGCTCTGCGCGGTTGCATGCTTTTTCATAGAAAGTCTTAGGCCGTCTTGCCTCAAATTCTTCTTCTTCAAAAACTTTGTATGGCCTGGATCTTGGATTTCTTAAAGGGCGATAGGGATTTCTATACGGATCAGGCATACATATATTTAGAATGGGTTAAATAAAGGATTAGAAATGAATATCTTCTTTTCCTGTTTTATGATTCTTGATAGGCGGAGTTTGTATAGATAGGATCAAAGATTTTTCTTCGGGTAAAAATCCATGTTTCATATCACTTGCTCCTTAACCATTGAAGCCAATGTTCATAGATTAATTTATTGTCAAGAATTCCAACTTCATCGCGTACCTGCTGGCTTATGAGATGGAACTGGCTGTTGCTTTCTATTACGCCGGGGGCTTCTATAATGTACGGTTTTTTGTCTGAGTAAATTACAAGCGTGTCCAAAATTTTTGCCCTGAGATTTATATTGTCCCATATTGCATCCCATCGCCCTCTCCATTCCCTGACCCTGGAGGCGATGTCATCCAGAACAACAGACTCTCCTGCAAGCAGAGTCTTTGTCGGCTTAAGCTTGTCATCTTTTGCCGAGTACTCTGCAAGATTAACAAACCCGCCCTCTTCTGCAGGGTCTGATTTCCAGTGCTTTCTTACCTCTGTTATCTCAACAGCTCTTCTAAAAGAGTGCAAGCCGTCTGCAGACCTGAGCATGTTAGCTATAAAAATAATATCCGTCGCCTTGAAGCTGGTTGCCGGCACGCCTAAGTCGTTCACAACCCTGTCAAAAACGCCGTAGGCAGAATCCCCGTGAATTGTTCCTGCCACAACATTTGCCAAGGCGCCGATACGCATTGCCTCATATAAAGCAGAAGCTTCTTTTGACCTGACTTCACCAACAATCAGTGCCGAATCTCCAAGGCGAAGCGCTGTTCTCAGGGCTTCTTCTGCCGGCAGTTCTGTTTCTATATTTGTAATAACAGACCTTGCTTTCAACCGTCCGACATTGTAACCAAGATCGCGCAATTGATCTATAGGTAATTCAAGAGTGTCTTCAACCGATAAAATCCTGATCTTTGGCATTATCTGGACCATTGTTGCCCCTAGGAATGATGTTTTTCCACTGCTGCGCGTGCCTGCTATGAGCAGTGTTCTTGCCCCGTCAACAAGAAACCACATCAAGCCGGCTGAAAAAGGATCGATGTACTTGTTTTTTACAAACAAAGGATATGTCCACGGCTTGTCTCGATGACGGCGCAGGGCAAAGGCAAGACCGTCAGGCGATAAGGTTCTTGTGATAGCCGCTATCCTTGCACGGCCCCCTGGCACAGCCAGTTCTGTATCAAGCACAGGGTTTGCTTCATCCAGCGGGCGGGCGGAACTTAGACGAAAACGAGTAGCCCATGATTCTGCGTCTTCCCTGCTTGGGATTACGTTTGTTTCACACTCCTGAAAATCTCCATGGAAAATAAAGATCGGCGTCCTGCCAACAGGGGAATTGATTGAAATGTCCTGGACATTTTCATCCTGAAGCACAAGATCTATTATTCCAAGCCCTGCGGTATATCTTGCCAGTATATTTGCAAGCTTTATCAGCTGCTCTTCAGGCATATTTGGCCTCATGTCCCTGAGCAGGTCAAGGCCGATCCTGAAAAGATTTTCCCTCACCCTCTCAGGCTCTGTCAGGTCTCCTTCCCTTGGTTCGTGCCTGCCCAAATATTCCCTGGCCCTGTCTAGCATCGTGTACTCTTCCTCTGTCAAGCGGAATTCCGGCGGTACAATATGGTAAAGATACCTGATTTTTCCAGGAACCTTGTAGATTTGTATTTCAGTTTCTCCAATCGAGTACCTGTGAGCCAACTCTGCGTACGGGGGCGGCATTGAGATATAGCGCGTGTAGATGAAATTCGGCCTCACTGTCGGGTGAAATATTTTCCTGTACAAAGACCGGTCTTTGTGCTCAGCAAGATATGGCTGGGCCATTTCTATCATCTTGCACTTGTCAAGCATTTCTTTAAGCGGCAAAAGGGCAGAGTTTGCATAGTGAATATAGCAGGTTCTCGTTACAAATTCCTGTTCTCTTTGCGTCTTAACTTTTATTTTTCTAATTTCTCTGAGCAATTTCTTGTATGAATCTATAGGATCATAGCGAAGGTTGTTGAGAAATTGCTGCAAAAAAGAAAAGCGATCCTGAGCTTCTGACTCACAGCCTTTAACGACGATGTTGTTGAGCCCGATTATTTTTTGCCTTAAAATATTATCTATTACATTTGCAATTTCAACAAGCATTTTTGTTTCATGAAAATCATATTCATATTCCCTTGTTCCCGCAAGGACCAGGCGCGGCACTTTTTTCAGCTCCATAAGCTTGTCAATAGTTATTGCCATCACTGTTTTATAATCTTCCAGGCTCTCGCCATAAACACTGCCAAGAAAATTTATGCGCATCTTCTGCGTCTCTTCATCAAATTCATAATCCCCGACTGGCATAATATTAATAATCGTAAGAGAATAAGTAATTTAGCCAGCTTTCTTTTGTAAGAGCATCAAAGAAAAATTATATTTAAACACGAACAGAGTTATATGGGTCGCCAGCTTCATGCGCGCGGCCTGTCTTCATTTCATGGACCATTGTGGAGAGCATTTCAATATTCTTTGTCAGTGCAGGCAGAAACTGTTTGAATGCCTTTTCCAGCCCGCCTACTCTTGCATCCAAATCGTTAAGATGCTCGCTAATTTCATTAACCCTAAAGTCATCTATTTTCTGGACTTCTTTTGCTTGCGAAACCGGCATATTCTTGACCTGTTTTATTTCAGCCGCCATTTTATCAATTTCACTTTGCATCCTGTCCATTTCAGCAGCAAGCTTTTGCCACTTGTCTTCTATCAGGCCTTCAACAATCTCTTCGACTAAGCTCTCAGAAGGCTCTTCCATGTAAACTTCTTCTGCTGCTGGAGGCTGGGCTTCTTCATAGAAAAAAGATTCTGGCTCAGGCGTTTCCATTATCTGTTGCGGCGCCGGAGCTTCTGTTATATTTTCCCTGACTGCTGTCATCATGGCCTTTTCAATTTCATCGTAAGAATACCCCTTTGACTTGAAATGCTTTATTATTTCCTTGTCGCTCATGCCTTTTGAAGTAAGCTTTTGAACGTCTGCAGGGTCTAAAGGCTTTTTTGACTCTTTTTTATGACTGAAAAACATCTACTCACCATTTGCCCAAAGACGCATACGCGTCATACATACCAGGGCATCACATCTAATCACTTTATTACTGTATACTTGCTTTTGTATTGTATATAAAACTTATTGAGAACTTTGCTTAACCTACAATTTGTCAATAGCACCTCCGAAAGTAGGGTTATAGCTCTATCTTATGACTTCGTCTCTCTGTTTGAGCTCTTCATCAAGCTGGTCTTTTGTGATAAATTCCTGCCTTATTGGATTCAGCAATTCAAACATATGCTCTATCTCTTTCAAGTCCTGCTTTCTTGCAAAAGTCGGAAGCTGTCTTGTGATCCTTTCCATATTAGTTTTTACCATCAACATTTCGTCACTTACAAGCCTTAAAGAAGCCTCGAGCTCTGCGGCTTTTAAATTCATTTTCTTTGTCTTGTCTAGCATCGTATCTTCCAAGGCAACAAGCCTTGCTTCCATGCCATCCAGCCTCTGTTCTATAGTTCTGAGGCGCCGCGTATCTTCATTGCTTCGTCTTACAAGCTCCTGCATAATAAGTCCCTGTGTTTCTTGCGGCATAGTGCGTCCCTTCTTTGAAAAGAAGGTCTCTACGAAACCCCAACAAACTGGAGTCTTTGTAGAAACTTAGATCAAAGATGTTATTTGAATTGTTTATTACTTGTATCGGGTGTTATATATAATTTAGTAAGAAGGAAGGCCTAGAATATCTGTTTCGTACAAGCGCAACATGAATGGATCCATTGAAGTAGTCCTGTAAAATTCAATCTTTGTATTTTTTGAAAAACTCATTTCTATCCATTTGTATTTCGTCAAGTATACCGCTAAGCAACCCTCTGCTTATAGGTTTTGAACTTATTGGAGCTAAAGTTGTTCTGCCGTCTGGATGTTGATAAAATCTATGGCTTCCTTTTTGCCTTATTGGCAAAAACCCTTCTTTTTCTAAGAATTTGCAAAGCTCTTTAGAGGTTAGAATTGGAAGCTTCATCAGACTTCAACTTCTTGAACACCAACAAATTTTACATTGTTCTGATGTTTGCCATTACCAGCTTTAACTTCCAGACAGAGCTCTATCGCTTCTTTCATATTTTCCATCAGTTCATCTAGCGTATTGCCTTGGCTCAGGCAACCGCGCAGTTCTGGAACTTTGCCTACATAAATGCCATCTTCATCTTGTTCTATTATAACATGAAACATCTTGGACATATTAGGATTTGCATAGATATGTTTTTATATGTAAAATTATGCCAGTACCCAGCATCTGTGTTCGCATTTTTAAGTCTGTAAGGCAGAATTTCAGAACTGCTCTTTAACTATTTATCACGTACGGGAGTACTAAATGCAATATCTCATATAATGAATTGTGTTTATCTGTGCCGAAAAAATACCAATACAATTCTCTATAAAATAAGTACGAGTTCAAACTATAGGTTAACTTCCGCTGTTTCCTGTGACGAACATTATGGCTATGGCCAGCACAATTATTATGAACAGTATGCCAATTACTGAATCTGTAATATTTACTCCATAGCCTCCAAGAGCTACAGAGAATATTATTATGCCTATGCCTGCTGCGACTACGGTCAGCGTCTTTGTATCGCCTATTTTTGAAATATCACGGCCGGTCATTGCCAGGAACAGGATGATTATGAATATCAGCGCTATGATGAGCGTGCCAAAGCCGAACAATGACACGAAGAAATTGGCCAAAGGCGGGCCGCCAAAGCCGATGGAGAAGAATGCCACCACTAGGGACAGGACTCCAATCAGTCTTTTGTCTTCTGAAAACTTGCTCTTCATCAGCAAGGCATAAACGACAACAAAAACAAATACCCATGGCAGGAGAAAGCCGAAGACGCCAAGCGCGTTAAGATTCTGTACAAGCACTGTGAACGGGTCGGCCATAGTAAATGCCTTTTCTCTTGCAGAAAAGGTCTTTACAAAACTCCAAAAGAACAGGAGATCTTGAAGACCTTTAATTCAATTATTATTTGTTATATGTTAGAATGAAATATAAATAATTGTTAAAAACTATTCATTAACCGCCAGCAGGTGGTTTTGGTTTCTTTTCTTGTTCTTCTTTTGTAATCAAGTATACTGCCAGTATGATTACAATCAGCCAGAAGATTACAGAGGATGCATATGCTGAGAAGTACGCAACGCCAAAGTAGCTTGATGATGCTAGGAATAATAATACGCCTATTATGATTAATATGATTACATACTTACCTTCTGAAAGCACACCCTCCTTTCCAACCATTGCCAAGAATAGTAGTAGCACTAATATTCCTGCAAGATAAGTTGCTGCACCGCCGAACAAAGATGTGAAGAATGCTGCAAGCTGCGGGCCGCCAACAGCTGTGACGAAAAATGCTATGACAAATGAAAGTGCCATGTTGATGTGTTTTTTATTACCGCTATCAAAAATGTTTAATTTTCCTAACAGCCCGAAAACTATTGCAAAGCTGAAGATCCAGGGAAGGAGAAATCCGTAGAAGTCTAACCCGAGCAGCGCTGTGGGATCAAAAATAGGAGCCATTTATTTTTCACCAATTAACATTAACTTATTATTCATTGTCTAAGGGGTATATATATAATTTTCAAGCCTCTTTGTGAGGTGTGGGACAGAAATGATTTCTCGTTTCCGTTAACGCTGCGATAAGATGCGTGTTTTTGGGTAATTTTGTCCCACATGATGTTTATTTTTACTCTTTTGGCTCTTTGTGCCTGTAGAATGCGAGAAACAGCGCAAGCACTACTATAACAGCAATGAGCCATAGTGCGTTTTCAAGGCTTAATCCGTGAGGCAGATAATTTGCAAAGTCCGGCAATAAAATGCCCACAAGCAACAGGCCAATGCCAAGTCCGATGGCTAGTGGCAGTGAGTCGAACAGTTGTGCCTGCTGTCCTTCATTCTTTTTTCCTGAAAATACTTTTTTGATAAGCAGAAAGAAAAACAACACCACAATGATACCTGCTGCTATCGGCAGGAATTGCTGCAATGCTGATACCAAAGGAGGGTATGTTGCTGCGAACAAGGCAAAAGCAAGGGCTATTATTATATTAACCCCTTTTTCCTTGAAGACGCCTGCCGTGCCAAGCGCTCCGTAGACAACAGCAAAAACAAAAAGAAACGTCGTGAAGAAAGGCGTCAATGAAGGATCTAGGAATGGCACGGGCATAAATATCAACTAAAACGGCGAATGTTCCTGTTTTGCTTTATAGGCTTTATAGGCCTGCTTCTCAATGCCATTCATGTTAAGAACAGCGGATTCTATTTCTGCCTCAAGTGCGCCAGCCTTCTGGTAAAGTTCTGCGACTCCTCTCTGCGCGTCAGGGCTGTGGTCTTTCTTGAGCCTTTCAATCTGCTTGTTCAGGTTTCTCAGCATTACTTCTCTTTGCAGCAAATCCCTGAAGCTCAGGTCTTCAAAGCTCGCAATTTCAGCTCCTTTATGGGACAGGGCTCCCAGCGCCCGTCCGCTATGGGCATGCGCGCCGCCTATGCCAAAATGGGCAGGTATGAAGTAGAGCAGGCCTAGTATGAATATCAGGAATATGAAATACGGGCCTGCTAGCAGTGCAAAAGCCTTGTAATAGCCGCCGCTGATTATGAACAAATATACTGCTACAGCCAGCATAACTCTTATTTTATGGCCCGGCACTGCAAGCCTGCCGACAAGCATGTAAATGACAAGGATTATAAAAACAGAAGGGATGAACAGGAATTGTATTGCATCCCTTATTATGTTTCCTGTGAAAGGATAGCCTGGATACATTGTCATCCCAAGCAAATCTATGAAAATGAACGCGCCTATATCAGCAACCATATGCTAATTACATTGCGCTTTGTGGAATAAATACTTAATAAGAAAAAATCAGGACTTTGAATAGTTGCATATTTTGATCAAAGCCTAATGAGGATTTTGATATTTATTGGTTAATAAGAACCCTCGAATGCATATGGTTTCCTTCCGAGAGCGTAACCCGGATGGGTTGGTTGTGTTGGCGGTGCGGGTGGCGTTCCGGTTTCTTCCTTTTTTTTATACCAAAGTAATTCCGGTTTTGGATGAGTGCCATCTTCTACAGGACCAGTGTAAACACAATTTAGAGCGCCGCCTTCTTTGTAAGGGGATTGCATTACTGAACAAAAACCCAACAAATCCAAAAGTCTCCCTAGTTTTGGATATTCAGATAAATCAAACCAGATAGGAGACTGATATCCTTTGTGTTTCTTTTGGCCTGTGAATACAGGACCTTCTCTTCCATTCATCACTGACTTGATGCCTAACATAAATACCACCTAATTCAACCAACCGTAAGCTTTTCCAAATTCTAGCATGGCTGCGCGAGCTTCTTCGTCTGGAAGCACATCTGTTGCCAGCCTTAGGGCTTCTTTTTGCGCAGCACTTTCGCTTGGGCCTTTTGTATAATGACCGAGTTCGTGAAGTGCAACTGCTCTTTTTATTCTTCCAGGCAATTTCCTGCCCCTGTAATCTGTTGCCAAGTATACATTGCGGCCATCCAGAATTCCAATGGCGTCTTCTTTTCTTGCAACTGCAAATCTTTGCAGCAGATAACTCTGCGGAACTTCATTTACTTTAAGGCCATGAGCCTTTAAAAAATTATAAGTGCGTTCCACTCCCGGATCATCAAATCCAGCGGGCTCTTTTGGCAGCTTCAAATCCCCGTCCATAGCGCCGAATACAGGCGCTCTTTGTTTCATAACCCAGTTAGCCAATCCGTACAAATCCGTTCTCATAAGCTATATATGTGTACGGAAGTATATAAAGATTTTTACTACTTAAAGGTTACATATATTATCAAATATATGGCCATTCATGCAGCCTTTCTCATAGGATAATCATGGTTCGGGTCGTCGTCCTCCAGCATCTTCATTACATTACCTAATTCTCCTCGTCCTCCGATCGCGAATTTCAGGCTGTGCGCGCCTGAAAAGTCATAATGATGGCCGACCTTTGTAGCCCTAAGCACTTTGCCGCTTATGTGATCTTTCCACAAATAGCTGCCGTCAGGAAGCTTGTACTGCACAATATCAAAATGTTCTTCTTCCTTTGGTTTTACTGCAGCATTAACGCTGTTGTAGACAGAGAAAGCCAGCATTTCCAGGGCGTCATCAGACATGTTCAATGTCCTTAAATCTTTCATGCCCTGCGGAAGGTATTTGCCGTGAGAATTCTGCAGGTTTGTAAACCAGGCGTCAACCTGTTGCGCATAAGCCGATCTTGTCGGTCTTGCATTTTCATGCATGGTTTCGCTTGAATAATTAAATCCTGTTTTGCTAATTTTGCTAAAATCAGCGCCTGCCAGAAGCAGGCTGTTTAGAAGATTTGAAATATAGTTTGACATATAAGCCACCTCGTTGCGAAATTCCCATAACAATTCACCTTTCATCGGCAATCCAATATGTTCAATTATGAAAGAGACTATTGGAGATAGATAATGTATAGACGCATTGCGCGTCATTTTACATTTTCCATCTGTTCAATGCCCGACCTTTCATTCTTTGTTGCTTTTCAGTGCAAATTCGCTCACTGATTTACTTTTCTTTTTCAATCCACCTTGTTTTTGGTTGAGGCTGTTATTGGCGACCCAAATTCGCTAGCCGCCTTAGCCCGCAAATATGACGACATCAACAAAACACAAGCCTAGACACCAAAGGTGTCGATTCACTTATTGTTTCGGACCTCGCCTCTGTTCTTCTTTTTTTTTCTGTGCTCACCAAGGATCTTGGCCATTGTCTGTTTGACGCTTAAGGGCGTTTATGGTTTTGTTCGAAACACGCTGTGCATTGACGCACAACTACTTTATTAGTAATGCGTCGTTGGCTGCGTGCATCTTACCGTTTCAATGGAACCTTCATTTCCTTTGGAACTTTTCATTAATTGTGTGATACCCAATATAAAGTTTTGGATATATCAGAAAATAGAATTACTATTGGTTTTAGCCGTAATTTATCTTAGAAAACATAATAGATGTAAGATAAAGTTGTTATAAAGACTTACTTATATAGCTTATAGTATACTAATTCTTTAAAAGTAAGTAAATAAAATTAGAAGTAAGAAAGTTGTGATACTACCATGATTTTTTTTGGGAATATGAAAACTTTCTTTTAATAAAAATAGTATTGAATTGAAGGTTTTACAAAGTCTCCTGTTTCTTGGAGTACAACAAAGACTTTTGGAAAAAGTCTTTGTGTACGCAAAGAGTTTTATAGGACTCTTTGCTGTATTGTAAAGACCTTCTTTACAAAAGAAGGCATTACTATGGACGAAGTTGTTATTTCCACGAAAGGCCAGATTGTTATTCCTAAATACATAAGACAGGCTCTTGAGATTAAAGATGGAGATACCTTGCTAATTTCAAAATCAGGAAATTCTGTAATCATTTCAAAGAAAGTCGACGATCCGCTAAAAGGGCTGGAAAAAGCAGGCGAAGAACTGGCTATGAAGAACATCAGAAGACAGATCAAGCCCGAGTAGCCCTTTTTCTTAAAAGAAAAAATCGCTAGCGGAAACAAAGAAATTTTAGTGATATTATGCCTGAAGAAATCCAAGACAGTAAACAGAAAATTTATCTTGACACGTTTGTTTTCATGGATATGCTGTCAGGACAGAAAGACCTCATGGAAAAGGCAAAAAAATACATTGTGCAGCCGTCTATGGTTTCATCCATAATTTTTGCCGAGCTTGTTTTTCACATGGTCAGGAACGGGGTGCACAAGTCAAAAAAAGACGAAATCTTGTTTTATGTAAGATCTTTAGAGAATTTAGAAATAATGAACGTCACAGGCGAGATAGCAGAGCTGGCCGGGAAAATCAGGGCAAAGAACTGGAAAAAATTGAACAAGAAACTAACATATTTTGATTCCATACACCTGGCAACTGCATTAGTGAATAATGCGAAGAGATTCGTGACAGGCGACAAAGATTTCAGGGGAATAGAAGAGGTTGCTGTGGAAATCTATTGATTTTCAACCATTTGTGCCAAGCCCAAGTCTATTTCTTCGGTTGTTGAAATATTGAATTCATGACTGACAACACACTATAATACATATTGTTTCTGAATATTATATACTGCTTATAGCATTCATAATAAATGCGGTCAATATTTTTAGCTGCAGTTGGCATTGTTGTTGTCTTTGCAGTCATTGCACTGACAACTGATTTTTCCTCTGTAATAACTGTGCTTAGCGGCGTAAACGGATTGTTTCTGCTTGCAGCCATCGCTGCACAGATTTTTTCTTACTTCTGCCTTATGGAAAAACTGAAAACACTGGCAGCAGAATACAAAAAAATAAGCTATTTGACTTCCTTCAAAACGTGGCTTGTCGGAGCGTTGCTCGACCTTGCCACGCCTTTTATCCAGGTAGGAGGGGAGCCGCTGAAAATATACATGCTAAGAAAAAAAGGCTTCAACACTGCCAAAGCTTCTGCTGTTGTTGCAGCCGACACTTTTCTGGAACTTTTCGCATTTTTTACAATGCTTGTTGCTGCCATGGCATTGCTGATTCTTACAACACGATCGCCTGTTGCAGTTTTTTCATACATGATGGGTGTTGTGATGTCGGCACTGCTTATATCGCTCGCATTTTTTGTCGTACTTAATAAGAATTTGCTGAAAAAGACAGTGTTGAAAATAGAAAACATAACAAAACATTTTGGGTGCCATGTAAAAAATTATAGCAGAATAGTTGTCTCATTTGAACGCACATTCAGGAGCCTGCTTAAAAAAGAAAGGCTGATGGCAGAAACTTTCCTGCTTTCTATAGGCGCCAAATGCTTTGATTTTATTCGGATTTATTTTGTTTTCTTTGCTTTGGGGTATCCGATAGGCTTTGACACCATACTTTTTGCATGGGCCATAATACTTATCCTTGCCATGTTACCTGGTTTGCCTGGAAATCTTGGCGTGATAGAAGCAGGCGGCATTGCTGCTTATGTATTATTCGGGGTGCCAGTGCCAATAGCAGCAGCTGCTATAATTGTTGACAGGCTGATAAGCTTCTGGATGCTTGTGGGGATAGGAGCAACTGTTTTTGGAACGAGCGCACCGACGCATCATAAAGCACTTAACAAGAAGTAAATACAAAATAGTAACATTTAAATAGTTTGTTTATATAAATGTATAGTAGTGATGACCCCATGGGAACAATAACAGTTAATGTAGACGATGAAGTTGAAAAAAAATTCAGGGAAGCGGTTGAAGAACACAAAGGCAATAAGAAGGGTGATTTAGGCAAAGCTGTAACAGAGGCCATGAAAAAATGGGCAGACGAAAAGGAACAAAAAGAAATAGCTGAAAGACAGATGGAACGTGGTAGAAAAGGACTATACAAACTGCCGAAGAACTGGAAGTTCAACAGAGACGAAATTTATGACAGAGGATAGAGTTTTTCTTATAGACACAAATATCTTAGTTTATTACTATGATATGTCAGAAGCAGAAAAGCATAAAATTGTAAATGATTTGATAAACAAATGCTGGAAGCGTGAGGCATATTTTGCTGTATCTACGCAAAATCTTTCGGAATTTTTTTCTGTGACAACAAGGAAAAATATTTTGACTAAAAAGGCCTCAATGGAAATAGTTTCTGATATAATAAAATTCTCAAATTTCATAAAATTTGATTTCACATATAATACAGTATTGGATGCCGCAGCAATATCAGAAGAGCACAATATGCCATATTGGGATTCTTTGCTTGCCGCAACAATGCGCCAAAGTGGAATAGTAAATATATACACGGAAAACAAAAAAGATTTTAAGATGCCCTGGCTGAATGTTGTCAATCCATTTGAGAAGAAGAAATGAAACATTTATCATGCTCTCTAAAGCATTTTTCTTGCATTTTCCACTGATTTTCTAACATCCTCTAATTCTAAATTTAGATGTACATTATGCTCCTTTAAAAGGTCAATAAATCCGCTTAATGTTGTGCCGGCTAATCTTGCACCTAACCCCAAGCTGATTTTTTTATTTTTGTAAAGCTCTACAGCCTTGTGCTTTCTCCCATCTTCTACGAGCTCTCTGACTACCTTAGACCTATTTTCCTTCATAATTTTTTCAAAGTCTTGTAACGTCTCTTCATCCAGACGAACAGATACGGTTTCCATTTATTTCACCTCTTTTATGAAATGCTCATATATTTCCTTTGAATACCTTCCCAGTATTTTTAGTTTTTCCATTTTTCCCAGAGTTTCATTTTTTGCAAGGACTTTCTTTTCGTACAGCGTAACTACAACAGCAAGCGCGCAAATGAATGGAATTTGCTCCAGCTTGCATAATTTTATTAGTTCTCCATCGTCTGTTAATACCGCTTTGTATTTTCCTCTTTTGTATAAAGTATAAGCGGCGGCTTCACCTTTATCCATATGAAATTGTTGCATTACATCTACTAAATTTTTTTCATTAACATTCTCTATAATTATTTTCTTTTCCACCACCAATTTGTCTATAAGTTTTGCGTAGTAGCTTTCCTTTTCAAACGAATACTCGTCTTTCACCTGTATTGGGATTGTTATTTTTGGAGAGATTTGCAGGAATTTCTCCAAAGCTGTTATTTTTGCTAGCAATACTAGTGTGGACGTATTCGATACCAGCATATACAATTG
>JACQNW010000133.1 GCA_016202845.1 Candidatus Aenigmatarchaeota archaeon | reverse complement strand
CTTAAAAAATCAGCAATATCCAGGACATCTATTTCTTTAACCCCTTCTTCTTTCTTCTGGGATATAAAATCTGCTATTAATTTTTCTGCTAATGCGTTGCTGGTTTCTTTTTTGCTATTTGACTGAAGATGTTTTATTTCATTTTCCAAAAAGTCTATTCTTTCATGTAGCGAGCTTACTTCTTTAAGGATCTGCGTTTCTGATTGCATAAGTATAGCTGTATTTCTAAGTTTTTAAGGCTTTGATTGTTCTTTTATTTGTCTTTGAAGTTCATAAAGGACTGGATTGTTTTCCAAAACCATTTTCTGGAGTGTGGCTCCATGCGTATGGTTCAGAGATACTGAAAATATTTGCTTCTGCAGAATTTGGAGGCAGCTTTGTTGTTTGTTTACTAACAATTTGTCCATCTTTTTTATGTATCGTAGTGTTCGACATTGTATGGTATCTGGCATCTCCCAAGTACCTGCTTGTAAAGCTTTCTTTGGCATCTGGTTTCCAGTCTTCTGGGCTGCCTGTGTCTTTTGTGTATATGCCATTCGTTTCAGTGTAGCCATGATGTGGCATATTTGAATAGAGCAGTACATTTCCAGTGTCGGCATGGCCTACAAGAAGCGTTACTTGCCCGCTTCCAAGCTCGTCTTTTAAAAAAGGTAAACCCTTTTTAGCCTATTTGCTGAATCTGCATGTTGCATACAATTATATGTCGAAAGGAGTATATAAAGTACTACTATTAAGTGATTATATAAGCCACCTGAGGGCAGAAGAATTGAAGTGCAAGCCGCTAAAGGTTTTGCAGACCTTTCATTATTTTCTTACGTATTGTTTATACGTCTGAAAGTATTAATTCATTGTGGTGATGAAATGGCTAAACTGCAAGAAAGCAGAGGTCAGTTCTTCGTGACAATTCCAAAGCTCATTATCAAGAAAAAACAATGGCAGAAAGGACAGGAATTTCTATTTCAGTTTGACGAAGACGGGCGATGGTTTTTGAAGAAATATAAAACTATATGTCTTTAGTGCGATTTTCCAGAATGGCTTCATATTTCTTTATGACTCTACCAGCTCTTGCTAGTACACGTAAGCTTTCGCCTGGATGATGTTTTTGTTTGAAATATATACTCATTCTTTCTGCTTCTAGATTTTGAAGTTCTCTTAATCTTAATGAAAGGCGGTTTCTTCTATCACCTGGAGATGCATTAGCATCTGCTAATTGTTGGTATAAGGCATTTATTTCATTTTCTGCATCTAATTTCCTTTGAAATCTATAAGTTGGGATAGCGTCATCAACATCGAATTCGTACATTTCTCCAACATTAGGGGATGATGGAAATGCTGGAATAGGAATTTTGTATTTTCCAGTTCCGTCAATGTTGTCTCTTGTTTTGCCTTCTGCTATATACATGACTCTTGCTGTACTATTTTTAACAGACTTCACAAGTACTGTGCGTGTAGTTTCACTCATAAATTCATAGTAAACCAAACCTTCTTATAGCTGACCAACTTAGTATTTTGGATGTTATTATAAGTTGGTCACATATAGTGAAGCAAATTATAATATCGGGATTATTTGTTTGGTCCACTATAAATCCAGTTCCAGAGACCTTGCAGAGAGACCACCGAAGCGTTATCGAGCTTGGTAATCAATGCTCTTGACCTATGTCGTTTTGATGTCAGACACGGAACTGACATAGGTTATGCTGATATAGCAAGTTATGATTATTTTTTGTCAAACTCTAAAAGCATAAAAGGTTAGAAGTCTAGTTTATTCTATGTCAGTTACACTAGAACAGGTAAATAAAAACGTGCTTTCACTAAAGAAAGAGATAGATGAGATAAGGGAAATGTTGGAAGAATCAAATTTAGAACTGGCTGACGACATCAAAAAAGAGATAGAAGCATCACGAAAACGCCTTGTTTCTGAGTTTAAATCTCAGGATTACATGGAGAAGAAATTCCTATGATGTATGAGGTCAGGTATGACCCAAAAACAGAAAAGCAGTTAGAGAAGCTCCCAAGTGATATTGCAAAAAGAATCGTAGAAAAGATGAAAGAAGTTGCTGAATCAGGGAGAGGCATAGAAACAATAAAAGATGAAAAATACGGTTACAAGGTTCGTGTTGGAAAATATCGTGTTCTTATTGATATGACATACAATCCAAGTCTTATTCTGGTCAGATACATAGACCACAGGGGCAGGATTTACAAGCGGATGTAATTCTGAACAGCCACATTGCTCATATCCTTACCCAATACCTTGATTTAGAAACAGTTGTCTGGCGCACAAGCTTCTTTTTTTCAAGTTTTCTAAGACGTTTGCAGACCTTGAATTTTGGTATGCCAAGAATGATAGATATGGTTTCCTGTGATGCAGCGTACGAAGGTTCTTGATCTTCCTTTTCCAGTCCACCTGGGTTGAACGACGAAGTGGCATAATGCATTCTCACCTATCTGTTTTATCTCTCTTGTGGTGAAGCGATGCATGTGTCGCACTTTCCTGGGGGAGGAATCATACTTTCCGGTTAAAGCCACCTGAGAGGATCGAACTCCCGACCTGTAGTTTACAAAACTACCGCTCTTTACCGGCAGGACAATTAATATCCTAACGACCATTCTCCCAAATCCTTTTGTAGTGGACATTTGCATTTTGCCTGTTCTTTGGGAAATGCAAACACCTTTCTTACAAGAAAGGGACTTGCGCTGAGCTAAGGTGGCATTCTTTGCGTGCGCCAATCTTAAAAACCCCACTTTTCAGGACAATTGGCATCACGCTAAATCAAAACTAAATATATTCTATATTTTAAATTCTTGAAGAGTACCTCCGAAAGTGGAAACATAATGGCTTTGCAATACACTCAGGATGGATT
>JACQNW010000136.1 GCA_016202845.1 Candidatus Aenigmatarchaeota archaeon | reverse complement strand
GATCATCGGTTCCGCAATTGCAGGCTTGTGGGACCTTAAGACTACAGAGGTGCCTGACTGGCTCCCTATTGGAATGGTTGCCGGCGGGCTGATTTTCTGGTATTTCTGGTGGGTCATAGCAGGAGATGCATACCCGCTTACAATTTCATTCACAATAGGCACGTTGGTGTTAGGACTAGGCCTGCTTCTTTATTACAAGAAACAATGGGGCGAAGCTGATGCATGGATCTTGGCAGCCGTTGCTTACATGATTCCTTTGTACAATAATAGCCAGATTTTCTTTTATGATTATATATTCAATTTCCTTATTGTTTCATTGGCTTATCTGTTAGTATACTCGATTGTGCTTGGATTGAAAAATAAAAATGTCATGAAAATATTTGCCGCTGATGTAAGAGCAAAATGGTACATAATACTTGCACCGCCGATAGCTGCAGGCATCCTGGCAACAATAGTTCCAGGAACGCTATTCGTAGCTTTAATGCTTCTTGGGCTGATGCTTTTCTGGCGATATGCTTTGGCAGTAGAAAACAACGTTTTCAAGAGAAAAATTCATACCTCAAATCTGAAAGAAGGCGACGTGCTTGTTGACAAAAAATGGCTTGGCGTGACAAAAGACGACATAGAAAAGCTGAAGAAAGAAAAAGATTATGTCATGATAAAAGACGGCGTTAGATTTGTGCCAGTATTTGCAATAACAATTGTTGTTACACTGCTTTGGGGCAATGTATTTGCTGCTCTTTTCTTTTAATTATTTTTTCGCCTTTCCTGCTTTTTTTACTGCAGAAACAAACTCTTTCAAAAGTTTTTCTGCGTTCTTTGACTTTTCTGCGGCTGTTCCTATTTGTATCCAGTCTGCGCCTGCTTTGATTATTTCATGCGCCTGCTTTGGCGTCTTGATGCCGCCTGCTACCAAATAAGGGATGTCTATAGCTCTTTTCACCGCCTTCACCATGTCTGTTGGCACAGGGGCATAAGCTGCGCTTCCTGCATCTGTAAATATAATCCTTTTTCCTGCCATCTGACCTGCAAGTGCAAGAGAAGCAGCAATCTGCGGCTTGTTTCTTGGAACATCATTGCTGTCGCCAACCCACCCCACTGTTCCGCCCGGTTCCACTACAATATATCCGACAGGCAAAGTTTCTATTCCAAGTTTTTTTATCAAAGGGGCCGCCAATGTCTGTGCCTGTGATATCCAGTAAGGATTTCTTGAATTAAGCAAAGTCATGAAATAAATAGCGTCTGCATGGGGCGTGATTGTTGCAATGTTTCCAGGAAACAAGACGACAGGAATTTCGTTTTTTACTTTTTCCTTTATTTTTTGCACGACTTCGTCAAGCAGCCTGCCTTGTGCGCCAATTGATCCGCCGACTGCAATTAGATCCACGCCTGCTTTGTAGGCGGTTATCCCTGTTTCAACAGCCTTTTCCATAGTTGGATAATCAACAGGATCTATTACGACAGATATTATTCCGCCATCCTGTGAAATTTTATTTTTAATATAATTTTCTACTTCCATATCAATTTTCTCCACCCTGCCATACAAGGAAGAACCTATTCTTCCTGCATAGAAAGTCTTACCGACTTTCTCATATCCAAGCCTTTTCATTGCTAGGTATTTAATTGTTTCATGAATGGCCTCTTTTGTTGAATATTTTGGAGTGAAGCCCAGCAGATTTTTTGCCTTTTCCGTCGAAATAATTCTGTTTCTTACAAGCCTGTCTATGCTGCTTTTCATCATTGTCAATTTTGGTTTTTTCCCCTTTGCCTTTGAAGATGCTTGGTGCAGCGTAGCCATGAACTTTACAAGTTTTACAGGAATTTGCTTGTTAGGCATCTGAATTTTTATTTCATCGCATACCATCCTGTAAACTTCTTTGTAAGTAGGCGTATCTTTTGTCGCAACATGAAAAGTCTGACCAAGGGATTTTTTGTTGTTTAAAACAGTTTCAAGGATTTTCACAACATCATCTATGTAAGCCAAGTGAAAATAATTTTTTCCGCTGCCGATCATCGGATACTGCTGCCTTGCAGCGCCAATAATTTTCATCCAAATATCATTAGGGCCTATGATAATTGGCGCACGTATTATCGTATAGTTTGGAAACTCTTTTACTATAAGCTCTGCCTGTTTTTTTGACCATTCATAATCTGTCTTCGGATTGTAAGGCATGTCCTCTGTGGCTGGCTCTTTTGTTTCTCCCAAAACACCAGAAGATGACATGAAAACAAGCTGCTTGACGTTATGTTTTTTGCAAAGATCTGCCACATTTCTTGTGCCATTCACATTCACCTGCCACATTTCCTTGTCAGATTCATCTGTTGAAGCTGCCAAATGGTATACGACATTTGTACCATCAGCCCCAAAGGCTTTTTCCAGATCTTCCCTGCTTGTTATATCGCCTACAACGCTAGTTACGCCAGTTACGTCAGAAGGATGACGAGAGAAAACTACAACATTGCAATTCTTGATTTTTGACAGCTTCTCTGCCAGGTCTCTGCCCAAAAACCCAGTGCCGCCTGTAATTAGTATTGAGAGCTTCTTGCTTTTGACTTTAGCCATAATGATGCACCGACGCCCAAGGCGTCCATACTTTTTTAGATAAAAGAAAGGGATTTATAGCTGACCAACTTAGTATTTTGGATATTATTATAAGTTGGTCACATATAGTG
>JACQNW010000134.1 GCA_016202845.1 Candidatus Aenigmatarchaeota archaeon | reverse complement strand
GGATTAAGTATGGATACCGTGGTTAAATCGATAGATCTATTGGACAAATCAAATTTTATAACTACTGTTATTAAAGATATTCCAGATAGGAGCTTACATACAGTCTGTCGTTTAACAGACAAAGGAGAAGATGTTCTCAACCTAATTATAAAATAAATATTGTGGTACTATGAGTTCCAAGCCATCGCCTGACATACCACCAGAAGTACGCCGTCGATATAATGACTTTCTAAGAATTAAGAAACAAAAAGAAAATACACAACAATTAAAGAATGATTATAGAAAAATACTAATTGATGTTTTTGGAACAAAAATTATTGGTGTTTTTGGTGATTACAAATACCAATATAGTGAAGTGAACGGTGACACTGTGATTCAAGTTATTGCTGCTAAAATTGCCGAAGATAATGCAGGATATTTGGTTTAGGAATATGTATAATAGATGAGGTTAGTTACGAAACATCTATAGATTGTGGATGTTATGATATCAAACCTATTGAAAAAATAACAGATACGTATTGGTGTATTAAAATAATAAAAGGATATGAAGAGAGTTGTAAAGGATTTTTCCATCCCAGAAGCCATGCTTTGATAGAGCCTTACATAACTAACAGTTTTACAGAACTTATAGCAATAAAGGATTGGAAATCAATTCCAAACATTTTTAGATTATTGAAGCCTGAAGAATCTGTTGGTAAAACCCCTTGAAAGAAAGGATTGATAGAAATGGTGTCTTCTCAAAAGCTACTAATGTGTAGCATTGGTTCGGAATTATTTGAAGCTATCATAGATGTTTTCCCTTTCTATAGATTCAAGAAATTGTACTGATGTACAAGAAAGTAATAGGTCAGATAATGGACAACACCGATTGGTACAAAGGTTATAGTCTTATGCGCCTTCAACCCATGATAATGTGCGGTCAAGCAAATCTTTTCCCTGTTCTGTGAAAGCGAACTCGCCGTCAGGAAGGGAGAAGAAAACTTTGCGCGGGTTTTGCAGGAACAAAGCAAGGTATGCATCGTTGTTGCTTCTTTTGACAAGCATAGTTATGTCGCCTGACGCAACAATTGCAGGCAAGCTGCCTGACGCCTGGTATGGAGTGATTATGCCTGAGTATGATTCTGTCGGATAATAATCAGAGGTTATAACTTCCCATGGCATTGCGGGCGCCATGCTGCTTCCTACAGTCAACCTGCAGACTGTGCTGAACTGGCCGCTGAAAAATATCAAAGGCTTGTTGTAATCAGCTATTTGCTTGCACAGGCTTCTTTTCTCGTCTGTAAAAGTGTCGCCTGCCTGCTTGGAGACTGCTATAAGGCCATATCCTTCAAGGCTATTTGGCAATTTTGATACAGGCACTATTGTGACTGCAGAATTTTTTGAGAGTTCATTATAAATTGTTTTTTCACTTCCTTGAAGCTGGCCTGACAGCGTTATAAAAGCTGTTGCACGGCTGCCTGTAGCAAGGCCTGTTATGTTAAAAGCAGACACTGCAAATGCGGCGATTATTATAATGGCAAGAATAGTTTTTGTCTGGACTTTTCGCTCTTTATTCCTGACAGATTTTCTTTTCTGCTGTTTTGATCTTGTTATTTTTCTTTGCTTTTTCCCGCGAGCCATAAGTATAATCAGCGACCTTCCAGATAAAGCTTTGCATCTTGCAAAGGATTACAATATATCAGAAAAAACAATTTTACGCCTTCATGGAGGAAAAGAAAAATTTTATGATCATCACGAGTACTCCGAAAGCAGGTCTATTATAGCTAACCAACAAAGTATTTAGGTATAATATTTTTTGTTGTTTGCTATAAGTTGACCAAATTATAATACCTGATTACTTGTTTGGTCAACTATAAAGCCAACTCATGACAATCCATCCTGAGTGTTTACAAAGCAATTGTGTTTCCACTTTCGGAGGTACTCATCACAGCTTTGAATTGTCAGGATCAAATCTTTCCTCCAATGAAAAAAACATTGATGTCAATATAACAGTCAGAACTATGAAAGCGATCATTATTGTATAGACGTCTTTTGTCAGCATACCTGCAGCCAGAGCGACTTGTGATATCACTATTCCATATTCGCCCCGCGGTATCATTCCTATTGCAATGATCCTTTGGGACTTGGACGAAAAGCCGAAGAACCGGGCGAAAAAGCCCGAGCCAACAGCTTTTGTGGCGATGCCTACCGCCAGTATAATAAGAATAACTCCCAGTGAAGACAACAGAGCAGAGGGGTCCAAGAACAAAGCACTGTAAGCAAAGAAAATCGGGACAAATAGGCTGTATCCTAGCGTGCTTATTTTTGGCGCTATGAGTTCATCCCTGTGCGATATGCTGCTCATTGCTATGCCGGCAAGAAAAGCGCCGGTTATTGCTGCCAACCCCACTTTTTCGCTAAGAAATGTTATTGCCATAATAATTGCCAATGTTATGGAGAAAAATGTCTGTTCGTCCTTTGCAAGATGCAAGGCTTTGATAAACTGGCCTATGACTTTTGATCCAAACGTCAGCACGAGCAGTATGAAGCCAAGGACAGTGAAGAAAAGCGTGCCTATGTTGCTGAATGCCAGAAAGGTTCCGCTGGACAATCCTACGAGAAGAGAAAGGGCCATTATAGCTATTACATCGTCTGCCAGGGCCATGGTTATGAAAGCATGGCCTGTGCGCGTCCTATGCTGATTTTTTTCCATCATAATGCGCATTGGGATAGCCGTGCTAGTGGATATCATTATAACGCCTATAACGATTCCCGTCTGGATGCTATTGAAGAGCAGTGTTCCTACAAGAAGGCCGCCAAAGAACGTAAGGACAGATCCTGTAACTGCAAGACTAGAGCCGATGTAAATGCTTTCCTTGACTTCTTTGAAGTTTGTTTCAAGGCCTATCAGAAAGACCAATAGCATTATCCCCAGCAGAGAAAAAAACTCCAGAGACACAGAAGGATGCACTATGCCAAGAACAGGGCCTGCCAATATTCCGGCTATAATTTCGCCGACAAGCGCTGATGTCTTGAGTTTCCGGGCAATTATTCCAAAAATCTTTGCAAAAAGAAGAATTACGCCAAGCTCAAGCAGTAAAACACCCAGTGCTATCTCGGCCGCCATTCTATAAGCTTAGTAAAGAAAACGATAAATATCATTGAAGACCAATAATATGAGTATGGCAAAAGCAAAACCAAAGACTAACCGACGCCAAAGGCGTCCGAACACGAAAGCAAGCATAAAATCAGGCAAAAAAAATGTTTGCGAATTCTGCTAAAACCCTTTCTTTTGTAG
>JACQNW010000130.1 GCA_016202845.1 Candidatus Aenigmatarchaeota archaeon | reverse complement strand
TATTTTTATTTTTCCATATCAGCTTGTTAGTTCTTCCATATTTTTTCTTTTCTATTAATTGTTTTGACTCGAGGTGCTTGACTATGCGCGTCATTTTAGCTCTGGAAAAGTGAAACTCTTTTTCAATTGCATTTTGATAAGAAAGCTTGTGATTCATCAGGTAGTTGATGACGTTCTTCTCATCTTCCCTGAATCCAATAAAAAAATCATTCCTTGATTTTTTTACAAAAAACCAAGCCAAAAATACAACAATTGCTGAAGATGTTGCGAGCAAAAGCAATGTAAAGTTTTCCTGCTTGTTTAGCTGCTGGAATTTAACGGAGAAAATAATAGACTTTGTGTCCAAAAAATTCCATTCTACTATTATATTTTTTCCGTCGGTGCTGACTTGCCCATCGAGTGGGGTGAAAGAATTTTCAAAAAGCCCGTATCCGTCAGGCAGCCTGACTTCTGCATTCATTTGATTTATATCAACATCAAAATTAACATATGAAAAAAATTGCTGCACATCATTGTTGCTGAATACCATGTCATCCGAAACAAACTTTATAGTGATATTTGCTTTGCCCTGTGATTCTATTTTGAGGGTTATCTTGTCATTTTTTTGCTCAATTGTAAATATAAGTTGCTCGCCATCACCAAACACCTCTATATTGTGAATCTTTCCCTGCAATGTATAGGTAAATGAGCTATTTAGCGCATTGGAAAATGCTATCATAATTTCTTCATTTACAGACATATCATTGTTAATTTCATAGCTTATGCTTAGATTTTCAACCGGCGGGAGCGCATGCACCAAATTGACAAACAACAAAATGAATAGCGCGCAGAATGCATACTTCATAAAGAAATATCTGCTGAACACTAATTAAAGCTAACTAAAAGCAGCTTTGTCGCCGATCTTGATGTTATGGATGCCAGCAAAATCTGCGTTGACTTCCAGGACATACTTAGCCTGCTGCTTCGACTTGTATGTCTCGCAAAAAAAGCTTCTGCATGGCTGAAAATTTCTCTTTATGTCAACTATTGTAAGGTCAGACGATATGAATATTATATCCAACGGTATTAACGTGTTCTTCATCCAAAAACTTCGCTGCTGCTCGTCTGGAAAAACAAAAAGCATTCCATTGTTCTCGCCTAAAGAAGCCCTGTTCATTAATCCTTTTTCCCATTCTGCTGGTGAATCAGCTGTTTCAACAAAAACTTCTGTGCCTCCAATTACGACTTTTGTAAAGCTTGCGCTGGTGCACATGGAAACAAACAATATTGAAGCAACAAAAGGGAGCTTTGTTTTTAAAAATCTTGATGCACAAGATGTTTTCATAAATCCATAAGAGTGATAAGGTATATAAGGATCGGAAACTATGTAAAGCCATGCGAGACGTAAGGCTAATTGGCGTAAAACGAAAGAAAGATTCAAAAAGAATCATATAATTGCCAATGAATTAAATATTTTCTTGTTATATAATAAATCATGGAATTTCTTGACATAGTTGACGAGCATGATAATGTAATTGGGTCTGCATCCAAGCAGGAAATTTATGAAAATAAATCCGTGCATAGGATTGTTCATGTATTTATTGCCAACAAAGAAAAAATTACGCTCCAACTGCAAAGCAAGTACAAAAAATTCTGCCCGTTGCACTGGTGCACTTCAGCTGCAGGCCATGTCCAATCCGGAGAAACTTGGGAAGAGGCTGCAAAACGTGAGCTGATGGAAGAAATAGGAATAGAAATTCCTTTAGAGTTTCTAGGCAAAAACATCTACCCTAAAGGCCAAGCTGCCTTTCAAGTCTTCTTCTTTTTTCTTCCAGTGTTTCCGGACGGTGTGCAGTCGCCGAGGCAGTGTGTGTGGGCGCTTCCTCATTCTTTTTGTCCACAGCAGCTTTCTCTTCTTCCTTTTCAGCCTTGTTTATCATATCAAATGCAGTTTTCAAGTCCATAGAAGGCGGGTTGCTGACAATAGTATGGACAGAACCCCCGCCGTCTTTTTCAAACCTTGGAATAATATGAACATGCACATGCGGGACAAATTGATGGGCAGCCTTGCCGTCGTTTATGCCAATCGTGAAACCATGAGGCTTTATGTCAGAATTTTTAACTTTTTGCAAGACAGTTCTAACCGCTGAAAAAACATGCTCCATCTCCTTGTCTTTCATGTCTTCAACAAGGGCAATATGAGATTTTGGTATAACTATCGAATGCCCTGGTGCTAAAGGCTTGACGTCTAACATCGCTACAGCACCTTCGTTCTCATAAATGCGCATTGAAGGAATTTCCTTTTTCAGTATCTTGCAAAATATGCAGTCGTCCATCTTCTAAAATTAGAGCAGAAGCTTTAAAACTCAAGAAAAAACAACAGGCAAAACCAGAATTCCGTCAAGCACGATAGAAACAAGGCAAAGGACGATGACTATGTATCGCACTGCAGCTTCTTTTCCCCAAAGAAATTGGAACCTGCTGCTTTTTGAATAAAAACCTGCAGCAATCAAAGGCAAGAATATTGTTAAGATAATCCAGAAGTAGCCGGAATCAGACCAAAGATTGAGCGCCAAAGACGGCAAAAAGAAGCCAAAAAAGCTGATTGCGAAAACTGCAAGATAAATGCTGAAAATAATTATGAAACTATTTGGATACTTTTCGTCATTCATCACTATCATCCTTTGTCTCTTCCAGTTCATCCTTCGTAAAAAGTGGTTCCTCGTCAGCGACATCAAATTTGCTCGGTTTATATTCTAGCTCATTTTTTGAGACTTTAATTTCAGGTTTTTTTTCTTCAGCCTTAGAATCAAAGAAAGTTGTCACCGAAGGCTTGACCAATTGCTTTTTTTTGAACAGGCAAAAGCCCTGCTTTTTGGGCTTTGAAAGCAGCGGTGCAGGGATTGTTTTATGCTTTTTGCGTGCTTTAAAATTAACATATCCTGCAGCTATTCCAAAATAAATCAGTGCATTTGGCATTATCATTAAGGTATTTGCGCCATATGCGCATTGTGCGCCTGTGCATGTCTGCTGATAGAAAGAAAAAGGAAATCCAATCTTTACAACACTTCCGCCAGCAGTGTTTTCAACGCCAACCACAGCCGACAATGCAGTGACGCCAAAAATGAGCATAATAAATATTTCAGCAACGCGCCGGTTCACAATTAACATAAATAATTAATAACAACAGTTTCATATATAGTTAGCGGAGCTAACATAAGAACAATTAGTTTTTGCGTGTTGATTTATAGTTAACCAAGTAAAGAATCCAGATATCATAACTTGGTTTACTGGTCAGCTATAATATATAACTTTAAGCAACTAATGAGAACAAAGTTAGGGGTTATGGTCTAACCTGGCATGACAGCTGGCTCCAATCAGCCCTTTTTGCTAACGCAAAAATCGCTGGCGGAAATGGAGATCTGAGCTTTAGAAATAAAGCAGTGAAAAAGAAGAAACCAGCCAATCGGGGTTCAAATCCTCGTGACCCCATATTTTACTTATAAGTGACAACAAAGCAATAGATTTAAATAGCCAGGAAGACAGATGTACGGTATGCCAATTAGAATAGCATATACGCCGCAGCCGAGACTCTAAGGCCAAGAAAAACTGGATAATGATAAATCTTTATCTACTTTTGTATCTGTGTATAATTATGTCACAAAAATTCACGGTTATTGTAGAACAAGGAGAAGATGGTTATTTAATTTCTGATGTAGTTGAGCTTCCAGGCTGTCACACACAGGCAAAAACACATGACGAACTCATCAAAAGAACAAAGGAAGCAATAGAACTCTACTTGGAAGTAAAGCCTGGAGAAAAAAATAAATTTCTTGGCTTGCAATAAATAGAAATATGAGGTTTTATAATGCCTAAGTTGCCCTCTTCTAATAACTTTTTAAGCATGCAGTCCTAAAATTTTCTATGCGGATTGGTGTGATTGGAGATAGTTTTAGGGAAGATAGAGCATTTACCCTAAGATTAAACCCAGAAATAGATTTTCCTTTCGAGGCTGGTAAATATCCTAATCTTGCAGCATTAAGACAATTTCAAGATCCTTTGGATAGACATTATCAAATTAAGAGTGTTAAAGGTCGTTTTTATCTTGAAGTCTCAGCAAGTGGGAAAAAACTAGGACAGTATCAGCGAGCGGGTTCCATTGAACTAACAGCTCATAGTTAACCAAGCAAAGAATCCGGATATTTATAACTTGGTTTACTCCTATGTAACCAATTTGTGCAATACCTGAATATTAAGTTGGTCAGCTATAACCTCTAATTCTTCTTGTAAGCTCTCTAACAGTCTCAGGGCGCATATCTCCAACAGAAGAAATCCTGTTTCTCCCGCCATGCTTAGCATTATAAAGTGCGCGATCAGCTGTTGCTACAAGCTCGTCATGTGTAGAAATAAAGTCGTCAAGTGGGTAAGAAGAAACACCGCCGCTTATGGTAGCGTAAATAGTATCTCCATCTATTAGTGTTGAAGCATTTCCCACTTTTTCTCTAGCAATGCTGGCTGAAATCTCTGCACCTTGCAAATCAGTTCTTGGCATGAGCCTGACTAATTCTTCTCCTCCATATCTTGCATTTATATCGCTTCTTCGCGACACTCTTTTGATCACGCCAGATACTGTTCGTAAAACTGCATCTCCAGCTCTGTGTCCATAGCGGTCGTTGACTTCCTTGAAATGATCAATGTCAAAAATTACTAAGGATAATGGGTTACCAGTTCTTTTAGCTTGGCTAAATTCTTCAGCCAAACGGCTGTCAAAATAAGCCCTTGAGTGCAAGCCGGTTAAACCATCATGCAAAGAATTTCTTGTAAGTTCTCGTTCTCTCCCTGCAGCTTCAGCAAAGGCAGCCCTCATGTCTTCCAGAAGATAAGGGCACTCTCTCTGTACGTATTCGAGCAATCGTGCATATTCATCAGGACGCTTGCCTACACGTTCAAAAAATACTCGTCCCGCAGAGCTTCCTCTCACATCTCCACCAAGTGCTTCAGACAGCGCTCTAAGTCCTTTATAATTTCCTGTCATTTCTAAATCCCGACCTAATTGCTTTTTGCTGCATTAATTTGTGCTGTTTAATACTATATCATACCTAGTATATAAAGTACCACTTTAAAGTGGCAATATATATATGTATTTAAAGCTAACATGCGAGCGTAATGCTTAAATATACGCTGTATCAAGAGCCTTTTGGTGTGTCAAAAATGGCAGGAAAAGGACTAGGAGAATGGGCATATCTAATATCAATCGTCATCGCAGTGCTGGCCGGTCTGGCTACAGCAACTGGATGGTCAAGCGCATGGGTAACTTTGCTGCTTGTGATATTGGGTGTTGTTGTCGGTCTCCTGAACGTAACTGAAAAAGAGACACAGGCTTTCCTGATAGCCTCAATCGGCCTTATAGTGGCAAGCACAGCAACATTCAGCGTGATACCATATATAGGCGGAGTGATACAGGCGATCGTGGAAAATATAGCAGTGTTTGTTGCTCCAGCAGCTGTAATAGTTGCAGTAAAAGCAGTAGCAAGCCTTGCTTCAAACAAATAAGCTAGCAAGCTATGTTGGCCTGTAGTACTAACAATTTCTTTTTTAATTTTCTATAATTTTCTATTGACTTAGACGAAGGAATAAAAGAGTGAAAAAATCATGCCCTTATCCTTAGTATCTTGGCGGGCTTATTCATTCTAACCCTCAAATAGCGCACTGCAATAAGAAGAACTCTCAGAACGAACTCCAATGCTATTACAAAGACAAGGTAGTTTACAAACAATGGTATAAGCGTTTCGAGTTCTAAAAATCTTGAAATAGTCAAAGACAGGGAAAAGTATGAAGGGTCAACTATAAAGATTGCCAGTACACCCAAAGGCAGGATTTTAGCTATATCTTCTGATAAATCCCGCTTGTAGTATGCTGTAATTCTGGCTGCAGCTATCATAGCCATTGAAATTACCATAATATTCTGCGTAGTGTAAGACTTAGACAAAAAGAATAAAATAAT
>JACQNW010000132.1 GCA_016202845.1 Candidatus Aenigmatarchaeota archaeon | reverse complement strand
TATCCGGATTCTTTACTTGATTAACTATAATCTTCATGTTCAAATATCTTCTCGAACAGGAGATGTGCCTCCAGTGCGTCATGCATGCTTGGGGAAGGTTTTGACGCTTTGCCCTCTATCAGGTCTGCAAAGGCTGATATTTGAGCCTCATATCCAAAAGAGCTGTTTCTGAAGAATATTGAATTTGATTCCTCAAAGATCATATTCTTAACTTCGTCCTTGGCGACTTTTGTAAAGACAGCTTTATCCGCGTTTTCAACATAAAAGCTGCTGTTTTTGCTATCCAAAACCTGTATGCGCTCATGGACTGGAAGTTTCCAGCTGGATGAGGAAGAATAGAAAAAATTCACAGCGCATCCTTTTTCTGTCAAAATTGACGAGGCTATAGTCTCGCTTTTTTGATCATCATTCAGAGCTTTGGAAAATATAGGCTTTACTTCAACAGGCGTTCCAAATATCCAGTTTATGAGGTCGCAGTAATGTATCATGTTCTGTAATATACCTGCCTTCCCTGGCTTGCGCCCATGCTGTGTTAGAAATGTCAGGCTCCCGCCAATCAAGTCTGAAAGTTCGCCGGATTTTCTAAGTTCATCAAGCTTTACAATACCTGGATAAAACCTTTTATTGAATGCCACCATTATTTTGTCCACTTTGTCATGATTCTTTTCAATAAACTTCCTGATATTTTCAGAGGACGAATCAACAGGCTTTTCAAGCAGCACGAACAACTCCTTGCCAAGGGCCATTTGTGCCAGCGATAAATGAACATCTACATCTGCGGCTATCAAGGCGCAGTCAATTTCACCTGAATTTATCAGCGCTTTCGCGTCTGAGAAAAGCTTTGCATGCGGAAATTGCGATTGTAGATCTTTTAGCTTGTTAGTGTCCCTGCGGCAGAACGCTGTTATCCTAAACCTTGGGTTTTTTATAACAGCTGGAACATGAGCCTTTTGGGTTACAACTCCGCTTCCAATAAAGCCTATTCTAATGACCATAATTATCAGAGAGTAGAAATGTATTAATATTGCTATGGACTCGGGGTTTATACTGAACCAACAAAACAATGGGCATATTATAATTTGCTGTTAGGTACATATCGAAGCGTAAATTCCTGCAGCCTCTCGTTGTACTTTACTATTGTAAAATTTTGCTTGAAAAAGAAATTCAGAGCCTCAAAATTATGAACCATAACTTCGGAAAATATTGGCATCTTTTTTGCTTGTTTTATGGCATATTTTACAAGGGCAGTTCCGTGTCCTTTTCGATATTCTTTCTTGTCACAAGCTAGCTGCTTTATCCAGAGTGTTTTGTCATTTTTGTATTTTACAACCATGAATGCTTGGAGCTTATTTGTTTCAAAAAGACCAAAGAATCCATACTTTTCTTTCCCGGGATTTTGATACCATTCGGTCAAGGATTTTTTAGTATGTCTCGTTCTTGGCGTAGTCAATATTTTATGATGCTGATTCCATATTTTTAACATTTGCGACAGGTCTGATTTCATCAATTTCTTAATCATAGTGTTATTTTGATCTCAGGTTATTAAAGTGGACTCGGGGTCGAACGGATTTCAAATCAGCTTAGGAGAACACATTATATGAAGGTTTTGTCAATTTATAGGGAGTTAATTACTTACTTTTGCAAGGCTTAGAGCCTGAGTTGCAATCTGTGCCATGTCTTTGTATTCGTCTTTTATGGCTGTCCAATCGTATTCAGGGTTCTTGTATAGTCCTGTTTCATATTCCCAGAACTGCATTTTATACAACCAATCAAGATGGACTTCAAGCTTCTTGATTTGTGGCACAGTCGTAAATATAGCGTGTAACCTTTCTATATTTGTGCCGTGATGCGCCACGTGGGCTAAGCAGTCAATGCCAACTTCTGCAAAAGAAGTTTTCCACTTTTCAATTTCTTTATCTTTTGCTGCCAATTAATTTTCTAGCGCAGCTATTCTTGCTGACTGTATTCTTGTTTCATCCGACAATTGCTTCTATATCGCCATTGCTTTGCCTTAGTTCTCTATCTGTGTCAAAATAATCAAAAAAGCCGTCTGATGAACCAAGAAAATAGCCAGCAAGACACATAAAAACATGGCGGTTGGCAATTGGCTTAACTTTACGCACAGCACGATACCAATTAGGGAAGCCATGATACTCAGCAGCATCAGCAACAATAATTATCTTGCCTTCTCTGTTTTGAGCTGCAACAATAATAGTCATACTAATCTAGCCTAACCTTAGTTTTGGTCTTGGATCACCATATACTCTATATTTCCATTCAAGTTCCCCTGTCCCCAAATGGTACTGGTCAATTATTGAAAATTGTGGTGCTCCTTTGTTGTTTATGCCTCTGAAAAGAATATGGTCTTTTTTGATGTCCCATTTAACCGCCCCTTCAGCTGGTATTTCCTTTATGTCAGGGTTAATGCCATACAAATCTCTAGCCAATGCAGCATAGCCTGTTGCAATAAGCAAACTTTTATAATCTGTAAAAAGCTCAGATGTTGTTTGTTTTTTAACAGCTTCATCTGAAAAGTACCCAGTTAATGTCGCACTTTCTTGTTCTTTACCTGCATCTTCCAAGTAAAAGGAAAGCACTTGTCTTTCTTCTTCATCTAATTGCTTATTTGTGTGTAATTTTTGAAGCAACTCTTTTATTTTTTGTAAAGCTATATCTACGTTTTCATCGAAGTCAAAATATTCGCTATAACCTCCCAATCTATATGCTTGCGCAAGATAAAAGTCGCTTTCTCTAGCGAAACATATGCTATTATCATCGCCAGGACAGATGCATCCTAAATCCACACCTAACCTTTGCTCGTTTACCCATTCTGAAACAAAACATTTGTCAGTGCCAAAATATTTCTTGATGGGCACAAGCTCGTATCTGGGATTTCCAAGTGCGATCACAGCCTGCTCGATATAATGCTGCGTAACAAGGGCGTTATGTGGATTTCCTGCTTTTATTGCTATTCCACTTACTCTATCAATAGTTCTTTCGTATACATCAAATGGTTCAAAATCATTGGCAAAAGCAACCAAATTTACAAGCACTAAATCTCCATAAGCTTCTTGTATTTCGGTTTGCTCACCATCTGGCGCTATTTCGGTCAACGCTTCTTCTATTTTATTCGCAGCTTTATTGAGCCTGTGTATTTCTCTCCACAATTTTCTGACTTCTCTAGGGTCTTTTGTGCTTTCAAGCTTTTCCCTTAATTCAAATTCCTTTCTTCTTGCAGGTATAACACCCCATTTTCTTGATCGACTGTCGTATTGAGGACCAATGTCATAACCAAGAGAATGAGCCATCTGCCTTACATCGTCTTCTGATTCGTGAAAAACAAATGCAGTGCCTCCAATTCCATATAGATATAGATCATTAAGCGCGGCGTCTACTACACTACAATTCCAGCTAGAATCTTTCATTTCCTCAAATAGTTTCTCGTCCGACAGCTTTGCAAACCTTTCACGTTCTTCATCATCAAGGCCAGCCAAATTGTCTATAAAATCTTCTCTTTCTTCTGGCGTTATGCCTAAATAATATTCATACAAATCGCCAAGCTCTGGCAATGGCTGATTATTGAACTTCAAAATTCTCATAAATATCACCTATCGTTTCTGTGCTATAGTGAACATGCTGGCGCACCCGCCTTCTTGAGTAAACTTGTTGACTATATAATAATCTGTAGGTCTTGCGTGAAATCTTTTCTTTATTTTTTTATCTATGTCTCGTGAAATTGTGTGATCAAAGGAAACTGCTTCTACCTTAAAATCATTTCTTTCTAAAGAATCAAGAAATTCTTCTGCCCTACCTGCCCATTCATAAAATTTATCGCCGCCCTGAAAAAAATACGACCAAAGAGCCTGAGCTGTTAAAAATATCCTTCCATCAGGCATAAGCAATCTTCGTGCTTCTTTCACCCATTTGTTTGTTGTTGGCACTTCAATGCCAAAATAATCTGTTCTATCTGAATCATTTGGGCGAACAACAGGCGAAGTTATCATATGGCAATGCAGCTCATTAAAAGACTCATCGCTGAATGGATACGGCACATCTGCTGCATCCCAACTTACAACCAAAACGTCTTTTGATGCATCTTGCGGCTTGTGCTTTTTAATAGTCTGTTTTGCACGCCTTCTGTATTCGTTCCTGTATCGCATATAGTCTTCACCTGCTATGGGGCTTGATGGTTTTTCAATCCCTCTATATGTAAGCTGCTTTACATTTCTTTCTTTTAGCCATCTGCTCAATAATCTTGTTTCTACGTAGCCACCGCTACCTATATCAAGAACAGACAGGCTTTCAACTCCTAAATCTATGTCTTCTATTCGCTGCCTATAGCTCGACATGAAATTACTAGTCATGCATAAGAATTTAAAAC
>JACQNW010000129.1 GCA_016202845.1 Candidatus Aenigmatarchaeota archaeon | reverse complement strand
GCATTAATTATATTAGTCATGTTTGTTGCGCCTGTGCTTGCAGCGCCGCAATTGCCCGCCGCATTCTACGGAGATGCATCAATCAATGGAAGGCCTGTTCCTTCCGGTTCTGTGATAACTGCAGAAATTAATGGGTTGCAAAAAGGAACACTAACAACAACTGTGGAAGGAAAATATGGAAGCTATTATGCGTCCGAAGGAAAACTTTATGTTTATGACGGAAAAAATGGCGACCAGATATTATTTTACATTCAAACATCACAGATGGCAAACAAAATACTAGCAGCGCAGAAAGGAGCTTGGATTGCAGGATCGAACCAGAAACTGGATTTGACTTTTAGTGGTGTTGAAGTTCTGAAGCCTGCTGGCAGCACAGGAGCTCCTTCGGGTGGCTCTGGTGGCGGAGGAGGAGGCGGGGGTTCTTCAGGAAGTGGCACTGCATCAACAAGAACTGTTACAAACCCTGACGACGGAACAAAGACAACTGTCACAACAACAGAAGCAAATGAGCAAGGCGTTCAGAACACAGTTCAGGATTTAGGAAACAACCTGCTAAGTTTAGTTACAGTTGAAGTTACATTAACGCAGGGAGATTCAGCATTGTTTAATCTTTACAAAAAACACGAACTTAAGTTAAAAGTTCTCGGAAGTGACGCAGCAATAATTACAGTGGACGGGGCCAACACACTGGTCAACTTTGATGAATCAGTGGATGTTGATCTTAACGAGGACGAAGAAACTGATTTGAAAATAACGCTTACGCGCATTGCAGGCAACAAGGCGACATTTGAATTAACAAAGCTCGCGGCTGTCAGCGCACCAGCTGAAGGAGCTGCAATAACAGGTTTGGCATTTGGAGACAGCTTGAACGCAACTACAGCAATGATAGTTGTTGCAATTATAATAATCATTTTAGTTGCATACTTTTTGTTAAAAAAGTTTAGAGCAACACCAGCTCCAAGCATTAAGCCTACAACGGTAAAAACAAGGGAAAAAATAAAAAGAAAATAATATTCCTCTTATGAAATAATTACATTAGCCTGATAGGAGATACGTCTAGAGGAAAACGTGTAACGACGTGCCGATGGTGCGTCCAAACAACAAGGTTTGTTCCTTGACAAGGTGTGGTAACGATGAATGGGCAAATAAAATTACTGAGCATTACAGTTTTAGCTACAGCTGTGATAATTTTATCACAATCAGCATTTGCAGTGCTTCTTCCAGATACTTTTTACGGTTCATTAACAATAAACGGGATTCCTGCGCCTGCAGGAACGCAAGTCAGGGGTATGATAAATGGGATTGAGAAAACTCTTGGCTCGCCTTATTTTACATCAGCTTCAGGCGTTTATGGATCACAAAATTTCCAGAATGCATTTGAAGTTCAGGGCGATGCAGCAGGTCAGACAATAACATTTGAAATAAAAACTCCTGACATGTCATCCTTTACACCAGCAACGCCTACAGGATCAACATTCGGAGGCAGCAGGAAAAATATCAACCTGTCAGTTATAATAGCGCAGGAATGTGTCAACGGCCAGACAAGATCATGTGGTTCAACAGACGTGGGCGCATGCGAATTCGGAACACAGACATGCTCTTCCGGTTCATGGGGCGCGTGTATTGGTTCAACAGAACCTGTTGCAGAAACTTGCAACAACATTGATGATGATTGTGATGGTCAGACAGATGAAACATTTAATGTAGGCTCTGCCTGTTCAGAAGGTGTTGGTGCTTGCACATCTGAAGGTATCTTTATCTGCAATGAAGCAGGAACAGGTACAAATTGCAACGCAGTTGCAGGACAGCCATCAACAGAAACATGCGATAATGTTGATAATAATTGTGATGGAACCATTGACGAACAACTTGTTCAGCAATGCGGTACTACAGATGTAGGTGCATGTGAATTCGGCACTCAGACATGCAATGCAGGTCAGTGGGGTGTTTGCCAGAACAGTGTTGAACCAAAAAATGAAACATGCAACAGTATTGATGATGACTGTGACGGCTTGACAGATGAAACTTTTGTTAATCTTGGGTCTTCTTGCAGCGCAGGAACTGGAGTGTGCCAAGCTGCAGGAACATTTGTTTGCTCTGAAGACGGATCATCAACAAAATGCAACGCAGTTCCAGGACAGCCATCAACCGAAACATGCGACAGTTCAGATAATAATTGTAACGGTCAGACAGACGAAGGATTCAATGTAGGAACATCGTGCAATGTTGGAGTAGGTGCTTGCCAAAGAACAGGCGCTTTTGTATGTGCGCAGGATGGCACAGCACAATGCAGCGTAACTCCAGGAAGTCCAGCAGCAGAATTGTGTGGAGACGGAATTGATAATGATTGTGACGGTCAGGTAGATGAAGGCTTTGACGTAGGGGATTCATGCAACGCAGGTATCGGGGCATGCTTTAGCAGTGGTACAAAAGTTTGTTCACAGGATAAAACAACAACTGTGTGCAACGCTGTTGCAGGAACTCCGACAACAGAAACATGTGATGGATCTGATAATAATTGCAACGGCCAGACAGATGAAGGGTTTAATTTAGGAGCTTCTTGTACAGCAGGTTCAGGCGCTTGTGAAGCGTCAGGCACGTTTGTCTGCTCTGAGGACGGATCATCAGCCGTGTGCAATGCAGTAGCAGGCGATGGTTCTGCAGAAGTTTGTGATAATGTTGATAATAATTGTGACGGACAGGTTGATGAGCAGCTTGTCAGACAGTGTGGCTCAACAGATGTCGGTGCTTGTGAGTTCGGCACTCAGGCATGTTCTTCAGGGACATGGGGCGCATGTATTGGTTCTGTAAATCCTAAAAATGAAACATGCAATAGCATTGATGATGATTGTGATAATCAAGCAGATGAAACATTTAATGTGGGGCAGGCTTGCTCTGCAGGCACAGGTGTTTGCCAGTCTGCAGGAACTTTCATTTGCAACCAGTCTGGAACAGGAACAACATGCAATGCGGCTGCTTCGCAACCGCAGACAGAGGTTTGTGATAATTTAGATAATGATTGTAATGGGCAGACAGATGAATTAGGAACACAGACATGCGGAGTTGGCGCGTGCCAGGCTACTTCCAATGTCTGTATGAATGGCAACAATAATGCATGCGTGCCTTTGCAACCAGCAACAGAAATTTGCAACGACCAGGTAGACAATGATTGTGATGGCGCTACAGATTCTTCAGACTCAGATTGTCAGTGCATAAACACGCAAACTTTGTCTGTGACCACTGATAAAAACATTTATGAAGTTGGAAACTCAGTAATTATATCAGGCATGCTTGACAATTCATGCAGTTCAGAGGCTAACAAGCAGGTAGGGCTTTTAGTCAAGGGACCAAGCGGAAGTGTCATATTCACAACACAAAAAACAACAAGCTCAGACGGTTCATATTTAAGTTTACTGTCTTTAGAAAATGCTGAAGCGGGTGAATATGAAGTGCAATCTGCTTTCAATGGCACTTCTTCAACAAAAAAATTTACAGTTGTCGCAGCTGAAGATGAGAACTTTTGCATTGTCATAACAGACGTTCAGATACTCAATTCAACATTCAGCAACACGACATCAGTAGGCAAGGGGAAATTCTATAATGTAAAAGTTTCAAATGCAAACTTGTGCAACCAGTCGGTTGAATCAATGCAGATTGTACAGGTCATGAAAGGTACAATGCCAATTAATCTTGGCACAGTAAAATCAACAATATCTCCAGGCACGACATCTTACATCACACTTGGCTTTACAATGCCACAGTCGTCAGATACAGGGACTTACAATGTAAATGCGTTCAACTGGAATCACTGGATAGACGAGGATCCATTATCTTTCCAGATCTTATCAAGGTCAGCAACAAAGGAGTTTCAGGTAACATAATGACTCCTAGAAGGAATCAGGAAGAACTTGAAACTGAAGGAAACTTAGTTTCCTGTGGTTATAGCTCTAAAAGGAAACAATCTGGATATAAGTTCCTTTTGAGCTATATGTAACCAAATAAATTATAGGGATTATTTATTTGGTTAGCTATAAGGGGTGTGTAGGAAATGAAAAATTGGGGTGTGGTACTAGCAATCATGTTAGCTGTGATTTTTGTAGCCACTGCAAGCGCAGCTACTGATTTGGCTTCGATTGGCGGCACAAAATTCAATGACTTAAACAGCAACGGAATTCAAGATACGGGAGAGCCGGGACTGCATGGATGGATAATAACATTGGTAGGGCCCGTCCGTGATTCGCTTGAAACTGATTCTTTGGGAGGGTACCATTTTTACAACCTGCCTGATGGCACTTACACTGTCTGTGAAGTACAACAGTCGGGATGGGTACAAACAAGCCCAACATCAGGACCGTTATGCGCAGGCGGGACAAAAGGCTACACTGTTGTGATAAGCAATGGACAGAGCGTGTTTCACAGGGATTTTGGCAACAAAGAAGTGCCGCTTAATTCAATAAGCGGAATGAAATTCAACGACTTAGATGGCGATGGCATTAAAGATGCAAACGAGCCTGGACTGCAAGGATGGACAATAACATTAACAGGTGCTGCATCAAGCGCAGCAAATACAAATTCGGTTGGAAATTATAAATTTGAAGGCCTGCCTGATGGCACATATACTGTCTGTGAAGACCAGAAAAACAACTGGACTCAAACTTATCCATCAACAGGCCCAAAATGTGTAGGAAAAACAGGCATGATAACAAAAGGTTATACCCTAATATTATCTAAAGGAACTAATGCCGCTAATAAAAATTTTGGAAATCTTAAGGACTTTTGTGGCGATGGCATAAAAAGCGGAACAGAAGAATGCGATGATGGAAATCAAAACAACAATGACACATGCACTAACAAGTGCAAGCTAACATTCTGTGGCGACAATATAGTCCAGAAGCCTAACGGCCAGAATCAAACCGAAAGTTGCGAGCTTCCAAGCACGCAAAATAATGCATACTGCAACCAGACAACAACTGCTTGTTCTGGTAAAAAACAGGGAACAAGGGACGCCTTTGGAGCATGCACAAACGTTTGTGGCTGTTCTGAAGACCCTTTTGTTTTCAGATGCACTGAAGGCGCATGCGGGGCAGTCTGTGACAATCCAAATGATACAAATATCACAGGAACGACATGCAAATTCGGATGCGACGCTACAAACAGCTGCGGTTTTACACAACAATGCTCGTTAGCAAGCTTCTGCACAAATGATACTTATAACTATCAGGGTACATGCTCTGCTAATGGATGTTCATTCCAGAAATTTGACTGCAACTCAAAAGATTATTATGAAAACTTCACAACTTATTGCAGCGGAAGCGAGATAAGACAGCACAGGCTATTCCATGACTTTAGTTGCGGATTAAACGGATGCAACGAAACAGTTAAATTCGTCAACGACACTGCAATAGAGAATTGTAATGCAAAAGACGGGTCAAAGAAAAACCAGTGCGGCATTGAAGACTGGTCATGCGTCATGCCGGCAGGCGGAACAGCGGCATGCCGGATAGTAAATACAACAAAGGATGATAGTTTTTGTGATGATAATTTCTGTCAGGGTGATACCAGAAACTTTGATGGTTTCTGTAACGACCAGTTCTACTGCGAATACCAGAAAGAAAATTGCATAGGTGACGGTTCATACTGCGCAGGCAACGGCACACAGGCAAGAGATTACTTCTGCTCACCAAATGAATGTAAATTTAACGTCACTCAGACAACAGCATGCCAGTCGGACGGATGGTATAACTTTGGAAATGTTCCTGGAAACAATGATCCGACCTGCGAGAACAGGGATTACTTCTGCAGGGACAACGGATTGAACGACACATGCACATTTAACATAACAGAATCTCATGATTATGACAATTTAGACGGAAACTATTGCGCAGATGCAGAATCTATTTCATCAAGAGATTATTTCTGCAACAGCACAGGACAGGCAGAATTTGTTCAATCAGCAAAAACTGACTGCGGTACAGAGTTCTGGTCAGGCGGTGGAGACACCCCAGGATTTGGAAACGATCCAGCGTGCACTTACAAAGATTTTTTCTGCAAAAGCAATGGAAACAATAGTGTATGCGGGTCAAATATAACATACACACAAGATTTTGACAACCAAGATTCGTCAGATGTTTGTATGGATACAAAATTAACATCGGTAGATTATTGGTGCAAGCTGTCAACATGCGACAATACAACACCAAGCAATGGGTGCCAGCCGGGCACAACATTAAGCTCAGAGGTATGCGCAGAAGTCTGCGGAGCAGCATGCGACAATCCAAGCGACTTTACTGTTAATGGCACTACATGCAACTTCGGATGCAACACCAATTCGTGCAACTATGGCCAACAATGTTCCTTGTCAAGCTTCTGCACAAATGATACTTACAATTACCAGGGAACATGCTCTGCTAATGGATGCTCGTTCATCCAGGAAAACTGCAATTCAAAGGATTATTATGAAAATTTAACAACATATTGTTCAGGCGACGAAATTCGCCAGCACAGGGTGTTTCATGACTTCTCGTGCGGGGTGAACGGCTGCAATGAAACAATAATATTTGTAAATGATACATCAGTAGAAAACTGCAATGCAAAAGACAACTCAACTCTTAATCAATGCGGCTTGCAGGACTGGTCTTGCTCTCTTGTTAATACAATACCAACATGCACTGTAGTAAATACAACAAAGACAACATGTCAGGGAAACTTCTGCAATGGAGATGAAAGAAACTACAACGGATTGTGTAACGACCAGTTCTACTGCGAATACCAGAAAGAAAATTGCATAGGCGATGGCAGTTACTGCGCAGGCAATGGAACAGAGGCAAGGGATTACTTCTGCTCTCCTGATATGTGCAAATACAATGTGACTCAGACAACAGCATGCCAGGCAGACGGATGGTATAACTTTGGCAATGTGCCGGGAAATGATGACCCAACATGCGAGAACAGGGATTATTTCTGCAGGGATAATGGATTGAACGACACATGTGTGTTCAACATCACGCAAACAAATGATTATGATAATTTAGACGGCAATTATTGCGCAAACAGCGAAACAATAGAGATAAGGGATTATTTCTGCAACAGCACAGGCCAGGCTGAGTTTGCATCTTCAAGCCAGCAGGATTGTGGAAATGAAACATGGTCAGGCGGCGGAGACACGCCAGGCATAGGCGACGATCCTGCCTGCTCATATACAGATTATTTCTGTGCAAGCAACAACAATAATAGCTCATGTTCCTCAAATGTCACAATAACACAGGACTTTGACAATCAGGACACAACAAACGTCTGTATAGGAACTACGTTAGGCTCGTCAGATTACTGGTGCAATCTAGGAACGTGCGACTCACAGACCCCGCAGAACGGCTGTCAGCCAGGCATAACAAACACAACGATAGCATGCTCTGAAACATGCGGCGCTGCATGCGACAATACAAATGATTTCAACGTGACAGGCAATACGTGCTACTTCGGTTGTGATACAGATTCATGCAACTTCGGCAGCTCGTGCTCCTTGTCAAGCTTCTGCACAAACGATACTTACAATTACCAGGGCGCATGCTCTGCAACAGGATGCTCGTTCATCCAGGAGAATTGCAATTCAAAGGATTACTATGAAAATATAACAACATATTGTTCAGGAAGCGAGATAAGGCAGCAGAGATTGTTCCACGACTTTTCATGCGGGGTGAATGGGTGCAGCGAAACAATAAAGATAATCAACGACACCTTAGTCGAAAATTGCAATGATAAGGACGGCTCTAAATTCAAGCAATGTGGTCTTGAAGATTGGTCGTGCTCATTGGTAAACAACACGCCTGCATGCACCGTTGTAAATATAACAAAGAATGACACCCCTTGCCAGAATACAATGTTCTGCAGCGGCGATACAAGAAACTTCAACGGCACTTGCGCAAATAATTTCTTCTGCCAGTGGCAGACTGAAAGCTGCAACCAGGATGGCAGTTACTGTGCTGGCGATGGAACAGAAACAAGAGATTATTTCTGCTCGCCTGGTGCGTGCATTTACAATGTAACACAATCCACAACATGTCCTTCAGATGGCTGGTATAACTTTGGCAATGTTCCAGGATTTGATGATCCTGCATGCGAGAACAGGGATTATTTCTGCGCAGACAATGGATTGAACGATACATGCACATATAATATTACAGAGTCCAAAGACTTTGATTACCTGGATTCATCGACATGCCAGGGCGATTCAATAGCAGACGTGGATTTCTTCTGCACGAGCCAGGGCAAGCCAAACTACACGCTGTCAATAAACAGTTGCGGAACAGATTTCTATGAGTATGCATGTCCATTCGGCACTTCGCCAGGCGACGACACAGGCAGGCGTTTCCACAACGCAACGTGTGAAAACAATGCATGCACGGAAAAAATTGGAGACTGGGAAGTGGATGAAGTATGCACAGACAAGGAAGCATGTTTCTGGGACGGATTAGGCAATGATGACCAGAATTATTTCTGCAAAGAAATAACAAACTGCACTGATGCAGATCATGATGGCTACAATGCTACAAGCAATTCGTGCCCGACGGGAAACGATTGCAATGATGCAAACCCAAACATACATCCGGGCGCAACAGAAATATGCAATTACCTGGATGACAATTGCAATAACCTGACAGACGAAGGCTTTGATGTGGGTTCTGTTTGTATAGAAGGCACCGGAGCATGCCAGGATACAGGCATTAAGATATGTCTGGCAAATGGAACAGGAACGGTGTGCAATGCAGTGCCGGGCCAGCCGACAAACGAAACATGCAACAATATAGATGACAATTGCAACGGACAAATAGATGAAGGCAACATTTGTCCTTCAAACAAGCCGCCTGAAATTCATGTCGATTTAACGCCAGACAACCCTAAGGATTCTGACGACCTGATTTGCTATGGAACTGCATTCGATCCAGAAAACGATACGTTGACAGTCACATACAAGTTCATAGGCGACTACAATGCATCCGGAACAGCAGCAAAGGTGGATGGCTTTTGGACAGCAACTGTACCGGCGGCAAATACCGCTATAGGCAGCAGAATAACATGCATAATGACGGCTACAGATGGGTTTAGCAATGATACAGACTTTGACTCTGTTATAGTGGGCAATGGGACAAATCCATGTGTTGACAATGATCACGATGCTCATTTTGCAGTAAGCCAGGCATGCCCTGCGGGAGACGATTGCAATGATAACAATCCTGGAGTGCATCCAGGCGCAACAGAAGTTTGCAACTATGCAGACGACAACTGCAACAACCATACTGACGAAAACTTTGACGTTGGTGTTTTATGCACAACAGGAACAGGCGCTTGTCAAACAACTGGTGTAAAGATTTGCGCAGCAAATGGGTTGGGCACAACATGCGATGCAACGCCTGGCCAGCCAAAGAATGAAACGTGCAATAATATCGATGATAATTGCAACGGACAGGTGGATGAAAACAATATCTGCAACCTTAACAGGCCTCCAGAAATACACGTTGATCTTACGCCAGACAACCCGACAGACAGCGATAATCTGATATGCATAGGAACAACATCAGACCTTGATAATGATACTTTGACAGTCACTTATGCATTCACAAATGGCTATTCTGCATCAGGCACAGCCACACAAATCAGCACAAATGTATGGAGAGCTGACGTGCCAGATTCAGAGACGTCAATCGGCGAAATAATAACATGCACTATGACGGTTACAGATAGTAAGAGTAATTCAACAGATTTTGATTCTGTAATAATAGGGAATGCAACACAGAATTGCACAGATGCCGATCACGATGGCTACAATGCAACATCACAATTCTGTTCAAACGGCAATGATTGCAATGACAGCAATCCTGCTATTCATCCAGGCGCAGCAGAAGTCTGTAACTACATTGATGATAATTGCAATGGCCAGATCGATGAAAATTTCGACGTAGGCCAGTCGTGCAAAGCAGGATTGGGTGTTTGTGAAGCTGTAGGCATAAAAGTTTGCCTGAATAATGGAACAGGCACAATGTGCAATGCAGTGCCTGGAACACCAGCAGAAGAAATTTGCAACGACCAGCTCGACAACAATTGCAACGGATTGATAGACAATCAGGATCCGGTCTGTGAAACCTCTGCGTGCATACCTTTCACACTAGTTAATACTTTCAAAAATGGGTCTTCTTTCAATGACGCAGTTTTCAGGTCACCAGGCAAAGACATGTCAGTCCAGATGAACGTGCCAACAGGCCGCCTGATTTTAAGCGCACTTGTCGACATCTCTGGCCTGCCTTTGTCAGCGTCAGAGTCAGGCAACCTAGATCTTGTGATTGTGACTGACAATTCAGCGACCATGAGCGAGGGCTGCGCAGAAGAAAACATGACTTGCAAGATAGATTATGCTAAAAATGCAGACAAGCAACTGGTTGATGAAGTATTAAAATCACCAGCCAGCAAAGTAGGTCTTGTAGCTTTCAAAACAGAAGTGACAAGCTCTTTGGAGCTCACAAGTAACAAAACAGCATTGCTCAACCAAATAGATACCTATGCAGCATCAAGCACTACATGCATCTCATGCGGCTTAAGCAAGGGGACAGAAATTGCCATGCCAAACACAAAGAAAAAAGTAATGATCCTAATAAGTGATGGTGAAGCGAATCAGTGCCAGTCTGGCAGATGTACAACAACTACAGCCAAAAATGAAGCTGTAGCTAGAGCAGCAGACGCCAAAGCAGCTGGTATCACTGTACATACAATAATAGTTACAGACACCCAGATGGATCCCGCTACCATGCAAAGAATTGCAGATGCTGGTGGAGGAAAATATTACACGGCCTCTTCGGCAAACCTTACTCAGGTATTGCGAGAGATGTTTGCAAATGAAATAGTTTCCAACCCCAGGAATGTTCAGTCAGACATTGGCAATGACGGCGATGTGCAGTTCTTCTTCAACGACACGTTCACAGGCCGGCAAACTATAAACTTCACGCAAGAGCTCAAGGAACTTCTTGCAGGATGCACGCCCGTGAATGGAGTCTGCACAATTAACACCAGCACCATGTCAGATGCTGTAGGCATTGTGCAATACGACCGTCTTAATGTTACTGCTTGCGCGTTTGCAGTAAATCCTGTCTGCACGAAAGACGTTGATTGCGGCCAGAACGAAGTTGGCGAGTGGTCAAGCTATGTTTGCGACTGGGAGAATGTGTGCGATACAGATGCAACATGCACTCGCCAGAGATCTGCTGCTAATAATATTTGCAATAATCCAGGCTTAGACGTTTCATTCTGCAGCACAGAAGAATTCAATGAAAAAGAATCTGTAGAAAGCCAGCGCCTGCCAGACCCGTCATGCACCACACATGTCCTTTTGTCAGAAGTGTTTTATGATGCGCCAGGAGCAGACTCAGATGAAGAATGGATAGAATTGTTCAACCCTACAAACTCTGTCATAGACCTGTCAACTTACTCAATACAAGATGGAAGCAGCACTTACAATATCCCTCAAGGAACAATGATTACAGCAGGCGGAAAATTAGTGATAGCGCGGAACGCCTCGGGCTTCAGCGCACTTTACGGTTTCAGCCCTGACATAAGCGGCTTTACATTGAGCTTGAACAATAATGGAGATCACTTGAAGCTAAGGAATGGAAATGTGGAAATTGACATGACTGCGTGGGAAGGCGGTTTTGGTAATGCATTCCCTTCGTGGCTGCTCAACGCAACTACAAACTCTTCTATAAAGAGAAAATCAGGTGTGGATACAGACACACCTGCTGACTGGATTGCTGGCACACCCACGCCTGGGGTCGTGTTTGTATTGCCAGCCCCTCCTGTAAACTTGAAAGCAGTAGTCTCAGGCAGCAACATTGTCCTGATATGGAACGCCTCAGCCAATGCGCAATACTACAAGATTTATTCATCAAGCTATGTGGGTGGACCATATGAATATGCTGCAAACACCACGAACACGACATGGACCGACACAGCTGCTGCTGAGGCAAAGAAAAAATATTACATGGTAAGGTCTGTCATGGACGGGGCAGAAGAAACAAACACGAACAAGGTAGGCAAGTTCGACTACATGCTTATCAAAAAGTCAGGCAGCACAGGCAAAAACTGGGTAAGCTTGCCTCTTGCAACCTCAATAACAAAAGCGTCCGAACTAGCAACTGCACTTGGGACTAATATTGACACGATAACCAGATGGAATCCTCAATTGCAGCAGACAGAAGGATGGATTAATGTCTGGGGCGGCGTGGGCACTGACTTTGCAATAAAGCGCGGCGAGTTTTACGAAGTTCATGTCAAAGAGGCAACAAACTGGACGCTAACAGGCAGTGTGCCGACATCTGAAGACAATATAGATCTCAAATTCGTAAGCGGCAGCGGAAGAAACTGGATTGGCCTGATGGTCAATACTGCGCTTGAAAGAGCATCCCAGCTTGCAGAAAGCATAGGGAGCGCAGTTACAATGGTCCGGAGATGGGACCCGACATCACAGACATACAACGCCTTCACGCCATCAGCAGGCGCAAACTTCACTGTTCGTTCTGGAGAAGGCTACGAAGTCCACGTCTCTGCAAACACAACTTGGACTCCTGTGTAAATTTTTCTCTTTTTATAGCTGACCAACTTATAGTCAATTACAACCGTAATTCCTGCAAACCACAGCAAAAATTTCCAAAGAGCTTTTATAGATTTGCGACAAGCCTTTTGCATGCATGGTAAGTATATTATAGTAGCAATGACTTTTCTGATTTTTATTGCTGGCACAGTAAGCGCAGCGCACTGGATAGTGGGTTATGTAAACAATGCAACTGACTACACGCCGGCAGCAGGCCACAAGGTTCTGGTTTACAAATCAAACACATCAAATAATGTTACCGTAGACATAGATTCTTCAAATGTTTTCCTGGCCGACTGCGAGCTGCTGCCAAATGAGTGCGGGCTTGGAGACAAAATATTTGTAAAAGTAATAGATACAGGTGACGGATATACAACACAAGTCACAGAAGTCACAGTTTCAGAATTTGGGCACGATACTGCTCCTAATGCGACACTGACTCCTCCAAGCTGTCCAAAAACAGGGTCTTTGCTTTCATTAGATGCGAAAAGTCAATACAAACCTGGAGATATTGTGTCAGTCAGCGGCTTGCTAATAAACTCTTCCTGCAAGCCTGTGGGCAACAAAAATGTTGCAATAGAAGTCAAAAATTTCAGCAACAACACTCCTATTTACGTCAACCAGACAAAAACCGCTGCAACAGGAATTTTCGATTTATCATTTTTATTGGTTTCAACAACGCCAAAAGGGGTTTACAGAATAACTGCTGCATCCTTTGAAACAAATTCTGCGCGCTATCTTGACTTTGAAGTCTGTACAGACTGTGACAAGGATGGTTTTTCAGAAAATGATTGTAACGATAATAATAACAGCATAAATCCTGCAAAAACAGAAGTCTGTGGGAATGGCATAGACGAAGACTGCAGCGGATCTGACCTGACATGCCCTGTTACAACTCCAAATAATACACAAACTACTACTACTACAACAACTACATCTAGCGGAGGATCAGGTGGTGGCGGTTCAGGCAGCACAGGCACGACCACTACAAAACCTGCAAACAAAACAACATCTGTCCAAACACAATCCAATCAAAGCAATGGCCCAGCTGCATGCAATGAAGTATGGGTATGCAACCAGTGGGGAGAATGTGTTGCCGGGGAGCGCAAAAGGGATTGTGTCGACCAGAACAGCTGCGGAACAACAAGCAACAAGCCGCGCACGTCAGAGTCATGCACTTCTTCAAACACTACAGCAGCAGCTCCCGTAGGTGCAGGCATAACAGGTTTGGCTATTGGCAGCACCGAACCATGGATCTTAGGCATTTTAGCAATAGTTATCTTGATAATTATATACGTGCTCTGGAAAAAGTTCAAGTCAAAACCTTCACCACCATCAACCGTGTCATTTTCACCAGCACCAGCAGAGCCAGCAGTTACTGAAAAACCAAAGTCAAAAACTAAAAAGAAACCATCAAAAAGCAAGAAAAGAAAGTAATGGTATGCAAAAATTAAATTCTATTTCTTATATGGTTTTTTCTTTCCAAAGTAGCTCAGATCAGTTTTGTAAGCACCTGACGACGACTTGTAGACCTCCTCCCCGCCAAATTGAAAACCTGCAGGAGCCTGATAATTTTGCAGCGATCCGCCAGCCTGCAATCTTTCTTTCTGAGTCTCAGGCACCCAGACCTTGAAAACTTTCTTGTCATACTCAGAAATCGTATTCAAAACATCTTTTATTTTTGCCTTCAGTTCATCAGGTAACCCGAAGCCACACTGAAAAGTCCATTCAACCGTTCTTTTTTCAGCGTTGATGCAATAGAAAAATGTATCGGCAGATCCAAAATAAACCTTATCGTCTACAAAAATAGGTTCTGCAGCTATTGGACCTCCAGTGAGAAATTCCCATAGCTTTTCTCCTTCATCAGATAAGCAGTATAATTTTTGGTCCCAGCAGCTAACATAGATTTTATTTCCATGAATTGCAGGTCCAGCAGTTATCATACCGCCTGCCCTGAATTTCCACTTTGGATTCAAGTTCATGTCAAGCGCATAAAAATATCCGGCAGCAGTGCCTGTGTAAAAAGCCTTTCCGTCTGTATTAACAATAGTTGCAAAAGAACCGCCGCAGTTAAACTTGTTAAGGACTTCTCCATTTTCACTTAGTGCATACAAATTATTGTCAATAGAAGCAGAGTAAAGAACTGGATTTTTAGCGTTAGGTATTTTTTCCTTGCTTCTCTCGCTAAGCGTAAATACATGTTTGCCATCTGCGCACACAAGAGGTGTTGTTATGCTGCCGCCTGCTATAAATTTCCATATCATCTTGCCTGTTTCAGGTTCAAGCGCATAGATATGCTTGTCAAAAGAACTTATGAACAGTTTATCATTAACAGCTGTGGGAGAAGTGAAAATACCATCGCCTGTCATAAACCTCCAGAGTTCTTTTCCTTCATCAGAAAGGCAATAAAAGATTTTTCCGGCAGCTGTGAAAATTTTGTTGCCGATACCCGTAGTATACGATACAACTATATCGCCAAGGTATTTTTTCCACAATAATTTGCCAACAAGATCCAGGCAATACAAATGTCCATCATGTGAGCCGAAATAGACTTTTTTGTTATGTATCAGCGGCCCTGATACAGACACATCACCCATCTTGAACTTCCATACAAGCTTTCCTGTTTTCGCATTCAACGCATAGAAATAAGTATCAAGGGAAGGGAAATAAACAACTCCACCATAATACGCAGGCATTGCAGCGATGCTGCCGCCTTTTGGAATATTCCTTAAAAGCTGGTCATAATCTAGCTTTACTTCCTCTTTGTTCTCTTCATCTTTCCTTTCTTCAACAAAGTAGTACTTCTTCTCATCATTTTCGTTCTTGTATTCAGATGCTCCAGCATCTCCTTTACTTTGATCTTTTGCGTAGCCCATAGAAATAATAAGTAAGTTTAAGCTCTAAAAGGCTTATTAATTTGAATGACTAACTAATTCTATGAAAAACCATTTGTTAGAAAATATATCTAAAAAATCCTTGCCTGTTTTGAAAAAGAACGGCGTAGCCAAAGCAGGCATATTTGGTTCTGTAGCGCGTGGAGAAGCAAAAAAAAATAGTGATGTGGATTTTTTAGTCAAGTTCAAGGGGGGGAAAAGCCTGCTGGATCTTGTACGACTGGAAAGGGAATTAAAAAATAAATTGGGCAGAAAAGTTGATGTTGTAACATATAACTCTATAAGCCCTTACCTCAAAGAAAGAATTCTGAAAGAAGAGGTTAGAATATTATGAAGAAGGATCCGTTAGTTTTCATAAAACACATAAGGGACAGCATTAAAGAAATTGAAAATTATACGAAAAACGTATCAAAAGAGTCATTCATCAATAATAAGGAAAAGCAGAGCGCAGTTATAAGACAAATAGAAGTAATAGGTGAGGCCACCAAGAATTTGCCAAAAGAATTTATTAAAAAGTATCCTTCTGAACCTTGGGAAGATATAGCAGGTATGAGGGATAAATTAATACATCACTATTTTGATGTGGATTTAGATCTGACATTTGATGTTGTTAAAAATCATTTGCCAAAATTGAAGAAGACAATAGAGAAAATATTAGAAGAGAATGAATAAATATCACTTTATAGGAATCGTTGGTGCCTTCTCTTGTAGTATTCAACCATTTTAGAAATAGCCCTGACTGCATTCTTAGGAAAAGTATAGACAGGAACGTTTAGTTCTTCCAATCTCTTTGAAAGAAGCTCTGTAAGCTCGCCGCCTGTCGATACAACAACCAGAGGCTTCTTTGCTTCTGCGTTGAATTCTGTGAGCATGTTGACGATGTCTGTCGTGATAAGCGGCGTCTGGTAAAGTATAATTACAAGCATGACATCTGCATTCTTGTCATTGTTGATTGTCTGGAGCGCTATTTTGTACTTCTCATTGTTGGCATCACCCAGCAAATCCAAGGGATTTTCTGTCTTCAGGCCCATCCTCTTTATTGCTTTTAGCGAGTCCTTGCTCAGAGAAGCTATCTCCAGACCCTCCTCAACAGCAGAATCCGTAGCTATTATTCCATAGCCCCCGCCGTTTGTAATTATGTGAACCTTATTCCCAGATGGAATTTTGCTCTTATCAAGCATCTTTGCATATTCAAAAAGCTCTTCTAACGTGTCTGCTTCTATTACATTGCACTGTCTGAAAATATCTCTGTAAACAGCAGCAGATCCTGCTAAAGCACCAGTGTGCGATTGAGCGGCTGCTGCCCCTTTTGATGTTCTTCCGCCCTTTATAGCAATTATTGGTTTCTTTTTTCCCACATCTTTTGCTACTTTAATAAACTTTCTCCCATCTTTAACGTCTTCAATATAAACGCATATTACTTTTGTAGCTTCATCATTTCCTAAAAACTCTAACAAATCAGATTCATCTGTGTTCATGGCATTTCCATAGCTGATGAATTTTGCAAACCCGTACCCCCTCTCAGTAGCATAATCCATTATAGCAGACCCAACAGCGCCGCTTTGTGATATGAAAGAAATGCCGCCCTGATTAGGCCTTTGCAGCCTGTACCTTGGCAAAAACAATGTGTCTAATTTTGTGTGAGCATCATAAATGCCTAAGCAATTTGGGCCGCAAAGCTTTATCTGATATTTTTCTAGTATAGCTCTAAGTTTTTTGTCCCTTTCAGTAAATCCTTCTTCTGCAAATCCAGAACTTATAATGATCAAATTTTTAATTCCTTTCTTGCCGCATTCCTCGGCAACTTTTATTGCAATATCAGCCTGAACTGCAATTACTGCAAGATCAATAGGGTCTTCTATTGAAAGAACGCTCTTGTGCGCCTTTATTCCAAGAACATTCTCAGCATTAGGATTAATAGGATAAAGAAATCCGCGGAACCCGCCATCAAGCAGATTTTTCAGAATTACATGCCCAATCTTTTCTGGTGTGCGTGAAGCGCCAATGATCGCAACGCTCTTTGCTGAAAAAAAGCTTGCAACATACCCGTGCCTGTGTTTTTCATGAGAAGCTAATGACTCATGGGCGATCTCTATTTTCTTGTGTTTTACTTGTTTATGATGCTTCTTTTG
>JACQNW010000127.1 GCA_016202845.1 Candidatus Aenigmatarchaeota archaeon | reverse complement strand
TCCTCTAACTGTTTTATAACTGCTTAAAACCTTTTCCATATATTTAATTGAAGTAAATATAGCAAAACCCGGCTGGAGTAAGTAAAGCACCAACATTGTCAAAATACACTGAAAATAACTGGGAGGAGTGGGTAGAAGTGTTCAAGTTTGTTATTAGCAGCGGCAAGAATAGCTGGCAGATAGAGAAAGACGAGAAGGACGTTCCTGTTCTTGGGAAAAAAATAAAAGACAAGATATCTGGGGAAGTGTTTGGACTGGCAGGTTATGAATTTGAGATAACAGGCGGGTCTGACAAAGATGGCTTCCCGATGCGCTCGGATATCGAGGGCACTATAAGAAAACGATTTCTGATTGGCAAAGGAATAGGATTTTCAGGCATAAAGCGAAGGCCTGGAAAAAAGGCCAACAAGCCAAAGTCTTATGTAACAATAGAAGGCCTGAGAAAGAAAAAGACTCTTCGCGGAAATACCATAGGAACAGATATTGCGCAGATAAACTGCAAGGTCGCAAAACAGGGACCAGAGCCAATAGAGAATGTCCTGGGCCAGCCAAAGAGCAAAGGAGAACCGACGCCAGAGGCGCCCAAGCAATAAGGGCTGAAAATACAGAAACCAAGAAAGAATAGTTCTTTTTATAATATTATTTCCATAGGAAAGAGTTAGACATTGGAGAATAGTTAAATGACAAAATTAACAAACGGTACGCTGCTGCCAGAAGTTAACATAGGTTTGGTTGGACATGTTGATCATGGCAAAACCTCACTCACTCAGTCGTTGACAGGCAAGTGGACAGACACGCACAGCGAGGAGATAAAAAGAGGCATATCAATCAGATTGGGCTATGCCGATGCAACATTTTATTACTGTGAAAAATGCAAGTCTTATGGTATTGTAAAATCAGCTTCGAATATTAGATGCATGAAATGCCTTGAGAATGCAAAGCCTACGCGAAGCGTCTCCTTTGTTGATGCGCCAGGCCATGAAACCTTGATGGCTACTATGCTTTCAGGCGCATGCCTAATGGACGGGGCTGTTCTTGTAATAGCAGCAGATGAAAAGTGCCCCCAGCCGCAAACAGCAGAGCATCTCAAGGCTTTGGATATAGTCGGAATTAAAAATATAGTTATAGTTCAGAATAAAATTGACATAGTCTCGGAAGAGCAGGCAATGGAAAATTATAACCAGATTAAATCATTTGTAAAAGGCACAGTTGCTGAAAATGCTCCTGTGATTCCAATAAGCGCAATACACAATATAAATATAGACTCATTGGTGGAGGCAATAGAAACTACAATTCCAACTCCGGAGCGCAACAAGGATGCAATTCCAAAATTTTACGTTGCAAGATCTTTTGATGTCAACAAGCCTGGAACTCCAATAGAAGAGCTCAGAGGAGGCGTGATAGGCGGTTCAATAACGCAAGGCAAGATTGGACTAAACGGGGAAATACAAATTTTGCCAGGCGTCAAAAAAGGAAATGGGTGGGAACCCTTGAAAACAAAAGTTGTTGAAATAATACAGGCAGGCCAACAGCTTGAAGAAGCAGAGCCTGGAGGTCTTGTTGCATTGCAGACAAAACTAGATCCTGCCCTTGCTCGCTCCGATGGGTTGTCAGGTTCCCTTGCCGGGTCCTCGCTGCCAGCTCCTTTGGACAACATAACAATGAACGTTTCAACTTTTAATTATGTGATTGGAGTTCAGGGTACGCAGAAAATACCTTCGATTCAGGTGTCAGATCCGCTCCTGCTTACAGTAGCAATAGCAAAGACCGTTGGAATCGTCACATCTGTGAAAAAATCAAAGAAAGACAATGCTATAAAAATAGAAACAAAGCTTAAGTTGCCGGTTGTGGCAGAAAAAAATGAAAGGATAGCAATTTCCAAACAAATTTCGGGCAGATGGCATCTTATTGGACACGGGACAATAGTTTGAAATTTTGCAGCAATTATTTGGGTATTTATTTTCTTGTGACATACGTATAGGATGGGAAGAATGTCCCTGCTTTTTTCATTGCTAGCCTTGCAAATGGCAATGCCCTCTTACAGCGGCTCAACAGAATATGCAAAGCCCGAGTGCAAAGAAATGAAGCGCGACGGGGAAAATGTCAGGTTTGTAACCCACGACTGCGCAGGCAGCAGATTTTATGCGGACGGCCCGAGATGTGATGAGATATATGGCGAATGCCCAAGGGAAGTTTACAGGCTTGAAGTTGAAAGAGAAGGCTATACTATTTTTTTCCTGGACATTGACGGCGATATGGAAATGGATGATGCCATCATTATTGAAAAGGGCGGCAGGAAATACCACCCGACTGACAAGGGATATTTTGGGCGGCAGTTCAGGGATTATTGTACAAAGCTTTTTGGTCCGCCTGCTTTTCCCAGCCGATAGCATCGCAAAAGCTTGGCGAAATGAAAACTGCGCATGACCGCTTGTCTAAAATTGTGCCGTTTTCATAAAACATTCCCTCGCCTCGTATCTTAAAATAAGAAACATCTATGCGCTTTTCTGCAGGCTTGCAATTGGCGGGATTATCCAAAATTACGTATTGCGGCGTTTCAACAGTTTTGTACTTGTCAACAAAAGATCTATTGTGCAAATACAAAGGCTCTGGATTATATTTGAAAAGAACTACTGTATATCCTTCTTCCAGAGCCGAAGGCAGTGCATCTTGCCAAGGATATGCGTCTGAAGGCACTCCGTAATAGCCGAGAGCAACCCATGCATTTGACCTAATAGAACAAGAGTGATTGACGCTTTCAGCGTCCGTCAGCCATTTTTCATTTGCAATAAAGTTCAAGTAAGGCGATGGGCTGCCTAGCTGAGTGGTTGGAAGTAGAAGCATGACAACTACGACATTTACTGCCGCTATCAAATAGATATATTTTTTGTATTGTCCCAGGAACAATGATGCAAAATATGCTCCAGGTATTATTGCCGCAAGCATATATCTGGGCTCTTTCAAAGGGGTTCGTATGTAGAATATAATTGCAATAACAAACAAAACTATCATCAGCAATTTTTCTTTATTTTTCAGCAATTGGCTTCTGAATTTTATTATTCCTAAAACAAAGAAAGGGAGAACAAAATTCATGACTAACAAAACATCCAGCGCGTTGAATTGCTGTATTGCTGTCCTGTATTTTATGTTAAGAGCGTAGGATTCTGCTATGCTCAAAAGCGGGTCTCCAGTGTATGCATAGTTAAATGCCAGCCATGGTGTAAGAACTAATAATGTTATAATTAATGATAAAAGTATTTTTTTGATGTTTTTTTGGAAAATAAAAAGAATTACAAAAGCCAAATTGGTGTATCTGGCTAGAAGAGAAAGTCCAAAAAACACGCCTGATAAAATGGAATTTTTAGTCTCATGTTTATTGTTAAGCGAACCGACGCCCTTAGGCGTCATACAAATGTAGGCAATCATGAGCTGCAGCAATGCTAGAGAGAGAAGTTCAGTGCCAACATTAAAAGCGTTTATTATTGTAAAGAAAGACATCGCAAAAACATAGTAATGAGTAAAATCAATGCTGTATTTTCTTGACAATACAAAAGAAGAATAAAAATAAAACAATGAAACAAAAATTATATACAAGTATTCTGATGCCAACGAGCCATTTCCCAGTATGAACATTATGGCGGATGCTAGTGGAGGCCTGGCCCATTCAAAAATAGCGCCGTCAGGCCTGGCATTTACCGTATAGCCTGAAAAATCCCATGAGTAGCCGGTAGAATGCTGCCAGAGTGCAAAGACAGTAGAAAAAATCAATATCGTTATGGATAGTATATTATGTTTTGAAAATTTTGCCAATTCCATATTTTAACATTATAGATAAGTTATTAAAATAGCAAGGCAACAAAATACACGAAAACCAGCATGCTGCCGAAATCTGCAATTGATGTCGATATGGGTATAAGGAAGTTGTTTGGATCTTCCTTTCTTTTGTAAATAAAAATGCCGCCTATTATGGAAACCAGGAATATTATGCTAACTATGATTATTGTAGACGCCATAGTCAAGGCAAGAATTTTAAGAGCAATTATTTGTGTAAATTGAAATCCTCTGAAGACTGAAAATGCTGTGGCAAGCAAAGTTATGTAAACAGATGAAATGGTTGAAATTGCAAACAATGTGGCTATGAGTTTGTGTACTTCATGTTCACGCCACCATTTCTTCTCTACTTTTTTTAGATAGAGCATTGTTGTAAATTTGGAAGAAATTATAGTGCCCATGGCGCCTATCATGTTGTTTAATGCGGGAAGCAGTATCAGTAAAGGCAAAATTGTGAGTAAATTTCTTTCGATATGCTGCAGACCAATGCCGCCAATAGAGCTGATTATGGATGTCAGCAGCAATATTTTGATACTTTCCTTGAAAATAGTATGGGCAACATGCGAATGAGGGCCGTATTCTTTCATATAAAATAATGTTTTGTAAGATATGTTGTGTTTTTTATGAATGTGGTGAAGCAGTGGATGCTGCTTTCTTCTTTTTAGGCACACAACGCTTCTGCATGTATGCTTTGTTGGTTTCATGAGTGTATTGACGCCTTTGGCGTCAGTCTTTGCTTTGGTCATGCCGCTATCACCGCTATTGCTATCAATATTGCAATTATGCTGATTATGTCGCCCTCTGCTGTAACATAAGGGCCTATTATATTATTAGGGTCATGCCCTTCTTTGTAAATTCTAAAAGTGTGATAAACAGTTAGAGGTATGCCAATCAAGCTGACAATTATGCCTGCCAGCAGGGCTATAAAAATTATTGAAATATTATTTATTGCCAAAAATATGTTCAGTGAAAAATAGACAAACAGCCCTAAAATAAAGCTTACAATGATGGAAAGCAGGAAAGCTGCTACAACATTTCCTTTTATAATATGGCTCCATTTTAATTTTGGATTTACAGCTCCAAGAATCAAGCCTGAACTTAATCTAGCTGCTAAAGAGCCTGCTATGCTCCCTTTCATTTCAAGAAAACCTGGTATCAGCACTAGAAGGCCAGGTACCAGCTCAACTCTGTTGGATGCGATAGCAAGCAATGAACCAGCTATAATGCCTCCGGTAGTAGCAATTAGCTGGCTGGATAGTATATCCTTGAAGTCATGCCTTAGAAAGTGAGATTTACGCTTCGCCATAATACTATTTGCATTCCATATTAAAAGCAATTAAGGTAAAATTACCTCAGCGTTTTTTCAATTCGATCCATGGCCTTTTCTATTTTTTTGATGTCGCTGGCATAGCTGCACCTGATGTAACCCTCGCCGTGCTTTCCAAAGTCTATTCCAGGCACTACGGCAACTTTTGCTTTCTTCAAAAGCATCGCAGCAAAGTCGCGCGACGCAGAATGCATCTTTTTGTCTTTAGAAAAGTCGCTGATATTTGAAAAACTGTAGAATGCTCCGTCTGGCATTTTTGTAGGCAAGCCAATTTCATTCAGCCTTTTTACAATAAAATTTCTCCTCTGCTTGTAGCTCTTCACCATTTTGTTTGTGTAAGAATTTCCAGATTTCAAAGCTTTCAATGCAAGCATTTGGCTGACTGTAGGCGCTGATATTGTAGTGTAAACTTGTGTTTTGGTTATTGCTTGTGCTATTTCTCTTGGAGCACAGCAGTAGCCAACCCTGAAACCAGCCATTGCATGGCTTTTTGAAAATGTCTGAAGAGTAATTACATAATCTTGCATCCCATTGAAGCTGCCAATTGAAACATGCTTGCTGTCGTAAATTATTTTTTCATAGGCCTCGTCGCTGAAAATAAAAATATCGTTTTCAACAGCAACATCAGCTATCTCCTCTAATGTTTTTCTGCTTAGAACAGCGCCAGTAGGATTGCTTGGCGTATTCAATATTATTGCCTGTGTCTTCTTGCTTATTGCTTTTTCCACATCATCAGCTGTCAGTTGCCAGTCATTTTGTTCAGTCATTCCAACAGCAACAGGCACCGCATTAAAAAGTTCTGCCGTCGGCAGGTAGGCAAAAAAAGAAGGTTCTGGTATTATTATTTCTTCTGTAACATCGCACAAGACAGCTGTTGCTATTGTAAGCGCTTCCTGAGAACCGCATGTAACAACAATATTTTCTGCATTGCAATTGATTTTATTTTCCGTTCTGAGCTTTTTTGCTATCGCTTCCTTAAGCTCGTGCCTGCCGCCAGGGGGAGAATAATGATTGTATTTCTTAAGCTTGCCAAGCTCTTTTTGCAGCACAGGAGACATTAAAAAATCAGGCTCGCCCGGCCCAAGAGAAATTATATGCTTGTCCTCGACTGCTATTTTCAACAATTTGCTTATGGAAACATCATGCAGCTGAAGCTCTCTTTCAGAGATATGCGTACGGTGCTGATATTCTTGCATGATAAATTATGCCCAGGGGCAGAATAAATAGAAATCATTCCTTCTTTCCCTTATCACCATAGTAAATCTTTCTGACGGGCCACGATATTTCTATGCCTTCCTTGTCATATCTTTTCTTCAGTCTTTTGATGAATTCACTCTTTACTAGATGGCGTGCCTCTGCACTTTCAGCCTGCAGCCGGACCTTGAAGTTTATATTAGAATCTCCAAAATCCTGGTATAAAACGTCAGGCTTGTAGTCGCGCAAAGCTCCTTGAACTGTTCGTTGAACATCGGTTGCGACATCAACAGTTATTTTATCTACAAGTTCAAGATCGCTGAGATAACCCACACCAACATCAACTTCTATTACAAAGTTTTCATTGGGTGAATTGTAGTTTTCAATGAAACTTTCTGAAAGCTTTGAGTTTGGAATTATTACTATATTGCCGTCCCTTAATTTTACTCTGGTGCTCCTCCACCCAACTTCTTCAATATAGCCCCTTACCTGCTTGCCTGATATTATGTATTCAAGTTCGATGTAGTCGCCTGTTTTTATTGCCTTGTCTGACACTAGGAACATGCCTGCAAAAAGATTTGACAATGGCCCCTGAAGAGCAAGCGCTATAGCCAAACCACCAACCCCTAAGCCTGCAAGAAGCGGTGTGATTTCCACGCCAAATGAATTTAGGACAAGTATGAAAGCAATAGCATAGATGAATGCCTTGATCAATTTTCTCATTATAGGCACAACTGTATCATCGATCTTGCTGTGCGTCTTCTTGGCTATATCCTCCCTGTACCATGCAAGAACAGCTCCCACTGCATTTGCTATTGCATAAGCGCCAATCAATATCCACAAGATATAGAATACATGTCTGATTAATGCTGCATACGCATCAAAGTCTACATAATCAAGAGCAAAAAATACTCCAACAAGTACTATGCCGGCATAAACCGGTCTCTTTATGGCATGAAGTATCAGGTCGTCAAGCCTTGTTTTTGTCTTGGAAGTTATGTGAAGCACAAATTTCTCAAAAATTTTCATGAAAACCTTTGCAACAATTACAGAAGCAATGACGATAGCAATTGCAACAGCATACCCTGCATAGCTTCCGAAGACTTCAAAAACCATGACACTTAAGATAGGCATCACAATTTAAAAAACTAACTAATCAAGCAATAATCATGAAAATAAGGTTTGCAACTATCAATGACAAGAAAGCATGCCTGAAAATTCTTGATGAGTTAGGTACAGAAGTGAAGCAAAAAAGAGGTGTGGAAAAAATAAGCACGGAAGCACAAAGAATTGGCGGAAAGATTTTCAATGAAATTATAAAACGAAAAGATACAAAAATTTTTGTTGCCGAAGAAAAAGGAAAGATAATTGGACTTGCAACTTTCTACTTGCTTCCAAACATAAGGCACGGATGGCATAGAGGACATATAGAGGATTTTATTGTACATAAAGAAGAAAGAAATAAAGGCGTAGGATCAAGTTTGATGAATTATATTAAAGATTATTGCAAAAAAAATAAAGTTAAAGTTGTTAAGCTTGATAGTGGCCTAGAGCTAAGAAACGCTCATTTATTTTATGAAAAACATGGCGGCAAGCATACTGAAAAAATGTACAGGTTTGATATAGATTATAGCTGACCAACTTAGTATTCTGGATGTTACTATAAGTTGGTCACATATAGTGAAGCAAATTATAAGATATCGGCATTATTTGTTTGGTTCACTATAAACAGTACTTGGAAAACTTGACTTTAGTTTTTAAGCATACACAACCTTCAGAATGCCGAATAGGGCATGTTGTCTCTGGCCTATGTTTCCAGAGAGCTCTCACATCATACGAACTAAAATTTAGCTCGGAAAAGATGATTTTTCTGCATTGCTGCTGTTTTACTTGCCAAAAGCCGTATTGATCGCTTGAAGGCTTTTTCGCTGAAAATTAGCTTGCCTAAGTTTTCCATCTACTGATAAATTACTTTCATTCAACCATGTCCGCCCACTCTGGATGCTTCTTGAGAAAAACATCCGCGACATACGAGCATGAAGGCCTTATTTTCATCTTGTTTTTCTCTGCAAATTCAAATGCAGCTTTTGTCAGCTTCTCCGCCAGACCTCTTCCCCTGAGCTCTTTGGGTGTGAATGTATGGTAAAGGTCCATAATAGAAATATTGACGCCTTTGGCGTCTGGCTGTTTTTCTATCTTGTAAAGCAGTTCTGACTGAAACTGTTTGACGCCTCCGGCGTCGTTCGGAACTTTCATGTCTATGAAAAATCTTCCCTGTCCTACTGCGGCAAAATGCTCAACTTTTCCTTTTTCCATGTTGTTTTTATTGGTTTTTTATCTTTTTATTTTAAACTTCCATGATGCAAAGGGAGTTCAATGAGTTGCAGGAATTTCTTGACAAACATTCAGTAAAGTATGAAGTTTTTTCTCATGAACCTGTTATAACTTCAGAAGAAGCCACTGCTATAATAGGAGTTCCTGTAGAACAGGGCGCAAAAGCGATCGTTGTCAAGGACAGTGGAAGATTCTTTTTTCTTGCAGTACTTCCAGGAAACAGAAAAATAAATCTTGAAAGCCTTGGCAGGCAGATAAGCGACGCTAGGCTTCCTCTGCGTCTCGCTTGTCATGAAGAAGTCCTGCAAAGGACAGGCTGCGAGATCGGCAGCGTCCACCCTTTCGGCCTGCTTTTCGAGCTTGAAACATTTTGCGATGCTGCTCTGCTCAAAAATAAAATTATTTATTTCAATCCGGGCGTTCACGAACATACTGTAAAAATGAATTGTGATGATTACATAAGATTGGCTGCGCCTGCTGTATGTGAATTTACCGGATGAGCATCGACATGCGTTATTGGATTTTCAGATTCCTCATCTATGATTAAATAAGGAAGTCTCAAAAAATCAGGCGGTTCGCATTCATGGCCATATTCCTCGTCCGGCAAACCGTCTCTGTTGATATCAAGCTTAAAATAAACCTGCTCAGGCTGTATAACAACATTGTCAACAGGATAGCCTATGAGAATTATTAAGTATGGAAGGCCTACATTCTTATCATATACGCTTAATTTTGTTGTATTTGCAGCTCTATTTCCTTTAAGTTGTATTTTCTCTGTTTTACCGTCGCAGTCAACATCAGCCCATCCAACAGATGTGCGTTCTGTTTCTTCTTTTGTGCAGTCTCTGTAATCCATTTTTCTGTCAGGTTTGCCGTCTCCATCAACATCCAGGTGCAGAACTATTCTGTCATGTTGAAATTCAACATCAGTGGCATAACCCGTCATATCCGCGCTGGTCTCATTGAATTGTAAATACGTCTTGCCATCTTTTGAAAGTACATGAACCAATTCAGGTATGCCATCGCATGTGACATCGCTGTAACTTGATGCCACAACAAGGAGTTTGTGTGTCGAAAAATTGGATGAACTTGTTCTTGCATCTGTTGCTAAAAGAGCCAAGCATGAATATGCAAAAAGCCTTGCAACTAGCGCGCCTGCGAGTTCCCTGATAATTCATTCCTCCTTGCCAATGTTCCATTCATCTTCCTTGATTTTGTTTTCCAGATTATAATCCCTTGCAAGCAGGAAGAAAAAATATGACAGCCTGTTCAGGTACTTTATCACATTTTCAGTGCCCCTTTTTTTTGTGCCGATTACTTTTCTTTCCGCCCTGCGGGCAACAGACCTGCAAACATGAAACAATGCAGAAGGCGGCGAAGCACCCGGCAGAATAAAATTGTGCAGCTGCGGGAGCTCTCTGTCCAGATCTAATGTGATTTTCTCAAGCCAGCCTATTCTCTCTTCTTCCAGCCTGGGCCCCTTTTTTCCCGCCTCTCTTGGATTTGCAAGATCTGATCCCATAGTGAAAATATCCTGCTGTACTTGTTTCAGAATAGAAGAAACTGTATCATTCTCTATCCTGCTTCTTGCAAGGCCAATAAAAGAATTCAGCTCATCAAGCGTTCCTATGGCTTCAAGTATGGGATCGTCCTTGTCTACCCTGTAACCGGCATAAAGCGCAGTCTTTCCCTCGTCGCCGCACCATTTTGTGTGCCTCATGCCTTCGTCATCCACTTCTGTGGGTTTCATGTTAAGATATAGCAGGTTTAATCTTATAAGCTGATTTTTCTTTTTAGGTAAGGAGAAAAATATTGGCCATATTTGTCCTGAAGTGCCTTTATCTTCCAGTCTGTTGGCTTAATTATTTTCCTGCAATTCGCAGCGTTGCAGCCGCACCTGAATGGTTTAAAGTCTGATTCAAAAAACGCGTAGTCAGCGGTGAGTTCCTCGCCCGCCCCAATGCTTTTTATTGCTATTGTTGTAACAGAATCAACAAACCCCCTGTTCGGTTCGCATGAATGGTTGAACACGCCAGATTTTTCAATCTCCTTCCTGCTGGCCGGGACAATGAAAAAATCGTCATTAATCTGCGAGCCAATGTGCCCCATCATTTTTCTGTATCTTGCTATATCAGAATGAGGAACAACAATACCGCCAGTGACAGAAATTACTTCTCCTTTTCTTATAGGCTTTATAGCAAAAGTCCCCAATCCGTGTATTGGAGAAGTTTTAACTAAAGCTTTTGGCGTGAGCCATCTGTGTCCCCATATTTTATGAAGGTCTTGCATACAAATTTATTGGCAATCAAACATATATACAATACTTAACCATTTTATCTTATGTCTGCAGAGCTAGGCGTGCTTTTTGCTATAGGGGCTTTACTGTGCTGGGGCTTCGGCGATTTTTCTATCCAGCGCGCCACGCGGAAAATAGGCGACTGGGAAGCATTATTTGTAATAGTGGCGCTGGGCGCAGTAGTTCTTACTCCTTTGGTTTACAAGGACTTGGAAATTTTATTTTCATTCCAGGACAGCACATTTTTGGTGCTCACTGGAGTTTCTGTCGTCCTTCTAATGGCAGCTCTTTTTGATTTTGAAGCCCTGAAAAAGGGCAAAATAACAATTGCAGAGCCGCTGCTGGCACTTGAAGTTCCCATAACAGCTGTGCTAGCTGTTTTCATAATAAACGAAGGACTTGGCATAGTCGAGATATTCCTTATAACAATATTGATAGCAGGGCTTATTCTTATTTCTTTGCGGTCACATCATCTGAAGAGAAAAGTCTGGCTCGAAAAAGGAGTTGTACTCATGATTTGCGGTGCTGTTCTCATGGGCATAGCAAATTTTATGTACGGATTTGCAACCAGGATAACAAATCCCCTGCTCACAAACTGGTTCATAGATGTTTTTGTAACATTGATATGTTTATTCTACTTGATGTCGAACAAGCGCACAGGAAATCTCACGCGTGACATAATGAAAAACAAAAAAATTGTTTTCTTCACGGCGGCATTTGACAATCTGGCGTGGATATTTTTTGCCTTTGCCGTCACGTTCATACCCATAACAATTGCCCTTTCGATTTCAGAAAGCTACATAGCGGTGGCAGCCCTGCTCGGTCTTGCAATAAACAAGGAAATACTCATGCGCCACCAGAAAATAGGGCTGGCGACTGCTCTGGGCAGCGCAGTTGCGCTGTCGGTTATGGTTATATAGTATTAAGACAGATGTCTTAATTTTCATTGATTGAATATTTTAAAGACACATGCCTTAATATTAAGATGCAGAACTCCAAGAATGAAGATGCCCTGAAAGAAGTGGAAAACACAATAGAAGAAGCTTTGAAGGGGGATCTGCTAGCCTACCAAAGAAGAATTGCATCAATGGCCTCGCTTGGTGTCCAGCACGCAATAGAACTCTACTTGCATAAGTTGCACATAATGAAACCAGGAGCTTCGCTGAAGCACGAATGGTTTAAGCTGAATGAAAAAAACATCAAGCTTAGGCTTTCTGCAATTATAACAAAAAAAATTGAAGAAATACCGCAAATATTTGAAATCTTGTCAATCGCGCGTGAAATTGAAAAAGACAGGAACGAGCTTATTTATGGCGCTCCTTTGAAAGATGACAAAATGCTCAGGGATAAAATAGATAATTTTCTGGAGATAAAAAAACTTATAATGGAAGGCGAAGAAAATGAATGATTATAAAAGTTATGCTATAGCTGCTGCATATTTTATAATAAGCAACATTGACAACAAATTAATGGGAAAAATAAATAATGTTATCCTTTTCGGCAGCATAGCCCAAAATAGGGCAACAAAAGAATCTGATGTGGATTTGTTTTTTGATGCTACGCTAAATAAGACTCAGGAAAATACCCTTAAAATTTCGTTAAATAAAATTGCAGAAGAGTTTTACACATCAAATGCAGCTTTACAGTTTAAGCTCAGAAGAATAGACAATAGAATAAGCTGCATTGTGGGTGAATTGAAAAAATGGAAAGACCTCAAGCGGAGCATAATAAGCACGGGCATTGTTTTATATGGAAAATATTCTTCGGGAATGGGGAAAAAAGATCTAAAGCAGTTTTTCATAATGTCATGGGAAGCGCCAAAAATGCGAGGCGCTTTTCTCAACAAACTCTATGGTTACATGGCAGGCAAAAAGCGTTATTCAGGCATGATAGAAAATTTTAATGCAGAAAAAATAGGAAAAAGCGCGTTGCTTGTAATGTCAGAGCACAAAGGCAAATTTATGCAGCTGATGGAAAATTACAATGCAAATTATGAGATAATAGAGGTTTACAGGTAAAATCAATGCTTGATTGAAACATTAGGATTGAAAATAGATGAAAGAACTAATTAACAAATGGAAAAAAGACGAGAAGGCCTTGTTTGAAGGCTGGGATTTTTCTTATCTGAAAAATAGGTTTGTTGAGGGACATCCAAACTGGAATTATGTATTGCTAGCTAAAAGATTAGTTAAAAATTCTAACTCTGTTTTGGATACAGCAACAGGAGGGGGCGAGGTTTTCTCAAAGATATTGAAAGTTCATAACCCAAAAAATGCAGCTGCAATTGAAAGTTATAAGCCAAATGCTTCAGTTGCACAAAAGAATTTGAAAAAATATAAAGTCAAGGTAATATATGCAAATGAAACGAAAGAATTGCCATTTTCAGACAATGAGTTTGACTTGGTTTTGAATAGGCATGGCGGCTTTAACTTCAAGGAACTTAGACGAATCATCATGCCAGAAGGATTGTTTTTTACACAGCAAGTTGACGGCAGAAGCTTGGTGGATCTAATGAAAATATTCAAAACAGAACCAAAATGGAAAAATAATACGCTGCCAAATATTACAAAACAACTGGAAGCAGAAAATTTTCAAATTCTTGAAGCTAAAGAGTGGAAAGGGAAAACTATATTCAGGGATGTTGGTGCGCTAGTTTATTTCCTGAAAGCAATTCCTTGGATAGTTGATGA
>JACQNW010000126.1 GCA_016202845.1 Candidatus Aenigmatarchaeota archaeon | reverse complement strand
GATTATAATTTCTGACATTTCAAACTAATTATATTTCGTGCTTAAATTGAGCTTAAATAGAATTTTGCAATAAAAATTTTCATGAATGCTCCCGGAGATTATCTAAGAGCTGGTATTATTGCAGGAGCTTTGGTATTGGCAAGCTTAGGCGACAGGTATATAGCATTCAGGCTGGCAGAAAACAGGCCGGTGCAGGAGGAGCGGTGCGGCAGAACTTTAACCGCCTATAAAAAAGGCATGAAGCTGCTGAGATAACAAAAGGGCATGCGGCAGATTACGAAGTTGGATTTAGAGGTCCTGACGAAGAATATGCCGCAGCGTTTTTTGAGGAGATTGCTGTATTCTATAACTGCATGGTTTTAGAACAATAATAAAATTGATGTCTGCATTAAAACCTTTTTAAGGCATCCTTATAATTATTTGAATTACTAAAAGGTGCTGAAGAATGATAAATCACATAGCCATAATACCCGACGGCAACAGGCGATTTGCCAAGAAAATGAACATACCTATTACAAAATCCTATGCAATGGGTGTTGACAAGATAATAGAAGTAATGGAATGGTCAAAAGATCTCGGGGTAAAAATGATGACATCATGGGGATTTTCTACTGAAAACTTTAAGCGAAGCGCTCTTGAAAGAAGGCTTCTTTTCAGATTATTTGAAGGCAAGATAAAGGAATTTCTGGAAAATGGAAGGTTCAAGAAAGAGCAATTAAAGGTGAAGATCATTGGAGACATCAACAAATTCCCGAAAAGCCTGATAAATGCAATCCATAATTTGGAGTCAGAAACAGAAAAGTATAATGAATTTCAGCTGAATCTTGCGTTAAATTATGGCGGCAGGCAGGAAATAATAGAAGCCTGCAACAGGATATTGGCTTCAGGTATTAAAAACATAAAAACCGAGGATTTCAGCAAATTCTTATTTACAAAAAATTTGCCGGATCCTGATATCATACTAAGGACTTCAGGAGAGCAAAGAATGTCAGGCTTTCTTCCATGGCAGTCTGCTTATTCAGAGTTTGTTTTCCTTAAGCCGCTATGGCCAGAGTTGCAGAAAGAAGAATTTGTTACAGCAATAAACGAATATGACAGCAGGCAAAGAAGATTTGGAAGATAAAAAGATTTGCAGTATTATTTCTTGCATGAAACATCCAACTGGAAGACTTGGAACATACAGGGCGCAAATTCCAATAAGATTGACAGATGAAACTAAAGCTGCTTCTAATTATATTCTGACTAATGTAGATGCGCATTCAGGCTATCAGGCGCAGCAGAAATGCATCGCAGCAAAAAGATATGCTGATTCTGCAAAAGCTGGCATGTATATTGCTCTTGGAATTTCTGGGGCAGCAACGCCTGTTGGCTTTGGTGGAATCATTGCAGACCTTATTGAGCACGGTTTGGTGGATTTAATTATTTCAACGGGAGCAAATGTATATCATGATTTGCACTTTGCATGCGGCCTGCCTGTAAGGCATGGAACGCATAACGCAGACGATGATAAATTGGCCAGCGAGGAAATAACAAGGATATACACACATTTCATTCACAACAGGCTTACGCTTAAGATGCAGGACATGATAAACCAGCGTTTTGCTGAACAAATAAGAGATAGATTAACACAGCCATACTCAAGTGCAACGCTTCTTAATGAATTTGGAAAAGAGATGTACGAAGATAAAACGGGCATTGTTGTTGACAAAAAGGGCTCGTTCATAGTAAGAGCCGCTGAATTCGGGGTGCCTGTTTTTATGGACTCTTCAGACAATCATTCGCTTGGAATGGATCTTGCTTTGTTTGCCACAGAAGACGGACAAAGATTTGATCCAAGCCCGAGTCAGGATGTTTTGGAAGCGGCTGCTTATGCACTCTGGATGCAGCCTCAATTCAATGTATTTTTTGGCGAGGGCGGACCTAGGAATAAAATACAGACAACAGGCCCTACTGCAAGTGAAATATTTTATATACCTGGTTTTGAAGGCGCAGAGGGCTTGATAAGATTCACCACAGCACAAGGCGAGTGGGGCGCTTTGTCAGGATCAACAGCTGCAGAAGCCAAAAGCTGGGGAAAATATCCTGATGCCAATCCAGAAAGAGAAACGGCTGTATGGAGCGAATACACATTAACTGTTCCCACAGCGATGGGATATGTTGCTCATAATGCGAGGCGCGATCCAAGGCGTCTGATGGATAAAAGGCAGGATGTTTTGGACAAATTTCTGGAAGCAGTTAAGGACGCAAGGCCGACAAGGATAGAAGAACAGGAAAAGCTGTGGCAACTGCTGCCAAGCGTACAAAAAGCAGAAATCCAAGCCCGTAAAGCAGCAGGCTATAAATTTGATGATTAATTATTTTGATATATTATTACTGAACTGGTCATAAAATTCCATCTTTATCTCGCATGCATTTGCCATACAGTTCTTTGCGATTTCTAACTTTTCTTTCGAATCAACAAAATTTTTTATGACCCCATTCAGCTTGTTTGAATGACCGCCTAAAGTGTTTTTGCTGTCATGCTGATAGTGCGGGCCGTAGAATGCAGATCCAATAAAGTTAAATGCAAATCTTTTTTGAAGCTCAGGTATTATTACTCCATACTCTTCTGAAACCAATACTTCCATTGCGATATTAAGCGTGGAAAGCGCCTTTATGTCATAGTTATTTTCTGAATATTCTATAGAGTCAAATAATTTCTTTATAGTCATATTTGTCAGAGTTGTTGGCTTTACGTTTAGTATTTCTTTCTTTGTTAATCCTAGTTTCATCATATCAGTTACTAGATCTTCCCTGTGATTTTGGTTGTTTGGCGGATATTCTTCAATTATTAGCCATCTCAAAATTTTCTTTGCTTCCTCATGTTCCAAACCACATATGGTTTGTTCGTAAAGTGGCGTGAATTCCAATGAAATTAGCCTGCGTTGCAAAAGCAATCTTTTAAGATTGTTGTCGCTTAATTTGCTGATATTCTTTAGAACAACATGGTTTTTGAATTTGTTTATCAGAACATTTTCATATCGATCAAGTTCTTCAGAGAAATTCATCTAACCACCAAAGGCGTTTTCCTCATAACACAGGCGTATTCCCTGTCTTTTAGGTAGCCCGTCAGGATTTTCCTTCTCTGGTTGTCGTCAGCGCTGAAAAAATTACCTTCCCCTGGACCACTCATGTAAGGGCATCTGTAAAGAGTGCCATTGTAATCGACAGTAGCAGAAGATCCTGCTCCCATCTGGCACTGACCGTCAACGCCTGTGCTATGGCTTATGTGGAAGTCTGTGAACCCGTATGCAAGCTCTCTTAATTGTCTTTGTATCTCAGAATCTGCATGCGGAACAAACTCTGTGTTGCAGACAAAAAACACGCCGTTTTCATTTGCTGCTTGTTTAAGCTCTGACAGTTTTCTCCTGTCTTTCAAATCACTCTCTTGCACAGGATAGTTCATTCCTATTCTTGTTGTTCCTGCTTCAGGCTGCGTTTGCCACAGGCCGCGCTTTTCATATTCTTTGTATGTGCCAAGCAGGTTCCTGATATTTTCTGCTATTGTTGCCTGGTCTTGCATCCGCCCCTCTGCTGATGGATATTCTTTTCCAGAAAAAAAATCAGCGTCTATAAACCTGTTTCCAAAAAGGCTTAGCATAATGTTCACTTCATTGTCCGCAAGAAGCTTGCACACATAATAATCCAGATTGTTGCCGGCTGAGAAAATATATCCTTGCATGCCTTTTGCGCGTCCATATTGTAGTTTTAGAAATGTTTGCCCTCTTACATTTGGGTGCAAAGGGTCGCCCCTTCCATTTACTGTAACAAATTGAGTATCATAGTTTTCAGCAAAATAATCAATAGCCTGCCTTATCTGGTTGTCTGGCATAACCCCTGTCACTCCAAGACCTTGAGTAACACAACCTTTGCATGACTGCTGTACTACGCCGTCTCTGGCAGATAGCTCTGCCCTTTTCTCGCAATAATTAGGCCCAGGGAGGTTGAGTACAGCTACAAATTTCTCGTCAAACAGCCTGTCTCTTAAGTCTTCCAGTTTTTTTGTTATTTCTAGTTTCTTCATATTATCACCGTCAGAATAATTTTCTGTCAACAAATGATGCAAAATCTTTCCTGCCGATCTTGCTAAAAGCGCCATCTATATAAGGCAGCCTTGCGTTGCTGATTTTGTCCAGGCCAAGTCTTCTGTACACTTCATTTGCTGTTTCGGGCGGCACAAGTTCTGAAAGATAAGCGTCATGTTCAAGTTGTGATGTAACGCCGTGATGTTTCACATGACCCATTATACGCTCTGCACGATGCCTTGCATCTTTGGAATCGTAAAAGTTCAGTGGGCTACATTCTGGTGTAAGGTATATTTCAAAATGAGCTCTACAATGGTCTTTCAATCCGTTTATGGTGCCCCTTAATTTCCTAAAAAGCGTCAGCCCTTCTTCGGCATTTTTGCCAAGGTTGTCATTAAGAAGAATAATTCCTCTACTGCCGTCTGCCATTTGCAGTGACGCTTCTAAATAATCAATTTCCAGAGTAATGCCTGGCAGACCAATGACATCTGCGCACTCGGCAAAAGCTTTTTTGTATTCTTTTACCAAGTCAGCGTCATCATCTATAGCTATTACTGTAGCTTTCATAACCACACCTAACATTATTGTTACTTGCCAATAGATAAAATTTATCTTATAAATATATTACAAAATCGCTAATTTTAAATATTATAGCGGTAGAGTAATATAATGCATTTAGATTTGACAGACAGGAAAATACTGCATGAGCTTGACATAAATTCAAGGCAGCATACTGCAGAAATAGCCAAGAAACTCAGGATATCAAAGCAGGTTGCTGGATTCAGAATAGACAGGTTGCTCAAAGAAGAAATAATTTCTTCGTTCCACGCGATTATTGATGTTTCAAAGCTTGGATTTTCAATTCACAAAGTATTCCTAAGATTGCAGAATGCAGACACAAAAAAAGAGCTTTTAATTTTGAAATTTCTTTCAGATAACCCAAATATCGTATGGGTTGCAAGCTGCGACGGAAAATATGACCTTGCCTTTGGAACATGGGCGAAAGACATGGCCTATCTTGACAGGACGATGAAGGAAATGAACAAGAAAATGGAAGATTTCATATCTGAAAAACAGGTGGCGCCTATTGTCAGGGGTGAGTATTTCATCAGGGACTATCTTATTGAAAGTGAAGCTGCGCATCCAATGACGCGTACGCGTCCATACACCTTGCTTCTCCGTTCGCAAAGCGCCATGCGCAAGTCATTTTTTGGATCTGAGCCATTGCCTGCCAAAATAGACGCCATAGACTGGAAAATTCTTTTTGAATTGGGGAAGAATGCGCGTTCTACTTCTGTTGGCATCGCAGAAGCAGTAAGCATAAGCGCAGATGCAGTGGCTGACAGGATTAGAAAGCTGGAGAAATCGGGCATTGTGAAACATTACAATATAGTGCCAAACGAGGCAAAATACCCCTACATGCACTATAAAATCCTGATTGGGTTGAAAAATCTGACAGAAATTCAGGAAAGGCATCTTGAAGAATATTGCAGAATGCACCCAAATATTGTATACATCGTTAAGACTCTTGGGCCGTGGGAGTTTGAGATTGATGTAGAGATAGAAAACCCTCAAAAACTGAGGGAACTCATGATGGACCTGAAAACAAGATTCAAAGACATAATAAAAGACTATTCATCTCTAAGCATACACCAGGTTCATAAGTACAATTTCTGCCCTAGCGTGCAAGTTCAATCTGATTATAAATAGAAGCTCATTATAAATGTTAATAGTGACGAATATGAATGGGAAAAAACAGAAATTTAAAATAGTAAATTTTCATGGCTATATCGCTATACGTTACGAAGTTGATACTGAAAAAGCCATACGAATACAAGATGAAATTAGGCAAAAAACCAATGAAATGGCATCAAAAGTATTCGGAAGGTAATTAAGTTCTTGTTTCAATTATTCTTATGCCAGAAATAAACTTTGCCATCATAGGATTTTTGCTGATAATAATAGGCATAGTTGTTTTGATGATTGGAGCAGCAAAGCAGGGCAATGCAAAAATCGCAGTAGGCGGCTTCATAGGTCCTATACCATTCGGCTGGGCAAACGATTCTGAAATGATGAAATACATAATAATCATGGCAGTGATCGTCACTATTTTGTTCGTTATATTCTTGTTGAGAGGAATTAGATTATGATAGGCGAAGATTCTGATTTTAACTTGCGCGACCACAGCCCAAAAAACCGCATTTCTAGCATAAACATTGGAGGCAGCATTTTCTCCAGTCCGACAGTTTTGAAAGATCTGATAGTTTTAGGGTGCAATGATACTTTTGTTTATGCACTTGATAAAAATGGCGAAAAGCGATGGAATTTTAAGACAGGTGACATTATATTGTCATCGCCTACGACTTATGGCGAGTCTGTTATAATAGGCTCAAATGACGGATTTGTTTACAATATTGATGCATGTGGAGAGTTAAAATGGAAAGTAAATATTGGCTCAAAAGTTTATGGAACTGCTATGATTGCAGGCGAAACAATATACATAGGAACGGAAAATGGAATTTTTTGGGCGTTATCTTTGGAAGACGGAAAAGAGATATGGAAAATAAATACAGGCGATGAAATATATTTTTCATCTGCAGCAGCTAATGATTCTATAATAATTGGCAACCATAGCGGAAATCTTTATTGCCTTTCAAAAGAAGGGCGAGTTTTATGGAAATTTGCTACTTCGATTGTTTACCCTTCATTTATTACCAGACCTCATACAGTAGACTTGAAACCTCAGGCTCAAAGACCTATTGAATTTAGACCTACATCAACATTGAAAGGCTATATGATAGAAGGCTCAATAAATGACATGGGCGAAAGAACGAACCAAGTATACACAACAGCGCCAGCTTACAAAGGCAAAAAGCACGCCTATGATTTTGGGACAGGCACCTACAAGTGATATTTATGAAAGTCCTTTTATTGTCTAAGCAGAGCAAATCTTACATCGTAGACACCCAACAGAAGAAATTCTCATGCAACCAAGGTCTTATTGATTTAACAAAGGCAAAAATAGGCAGGAAAATAAAATCAAATACTGGCGCAGAGTTTCTTGTCCTGCAGCCAACAATTACAGACCTGCTTAGAAAAGCAGGAAGAGGCCCGCAGATCATAATGGAAAAAGATGCTGCACAAATTGCAGCTGTAACAGGTATAACAAACGGATGGAAGTGCCTTGATGCTGGTTCAGGCTCTGGGTTTTCAGCGCTTATGCTTGGAAATTTTGTAAAGCCTTCTGGCTCTGTTGTTAGCTATGAAAAGCTGGAACGGCACCACAATATAGCAAAGAAAAATGTAAAGTACTGTGAATTGGAGAAGATAATAAAGATGAGAAACAAGCCTGCCGAACAGTTCACAGAAAAAAATCTTGATCTTATTCTGCTGGACATGCCTGATGCTGATAAAATGGTGAAAAAATGCTATTCTGCATTAAAAGCAGGCGGATGGCTCTGCATCTACAGCCCTCACATAGAGCAGCAAATCAAGGCGAGAAAACAGATGGAGAAACATGGATTTACGGGAATCAGGACTTTTGAAAATATACAGAGAACATGGAAGTCTTTGAAGGGTTTTACTCATCCGAAGCCCTCTGGCATTGTCCATACAGGCTTTATGACATTCGGAAGAAAATATTGATTATGAATAAGTCACAACAGGTTTTGAGAGAGATAGAGACCCAGGCCAACTGGCAAAAGGGCAAAATAGTGGGAGTTCATACTGTGCCTCATTCTTTTTTGCCGATAGTGGGCAGAGAGAAAGGAAAATTATTGGAAGACCTGATTAAGAAACATAAGCCAAAGCTAATTTTAGAAATAGGTACGCTTGTTGGATATTCTGCTATACTTATGGCCCATCAAAGGCCCGACGCCCCTAGGCGTCAATACACCGGGCCAAAAATAGTTTCTCTTGAAATTGATCCTAAGGCAGCACAAATAGCAAAACAAAATATTGAAAAAGCAGAGCTAAGCAACAAAATAGAAATCATAGTTGGCGATGCAAAAAATACAATCAAGAAACTTGATGTCATATTAGATATGATTTTCATTGATGCAAAGAAGGATGAGTACATAGATTACCTAAAGCTATGTGAAAAGAACATGCATAAAGGTACTATAGTCGTTGCAGACAATGTAAAGAAGTTTGCAGATGATGTTGAAAATTATCTGGATCATGTAAGAAAAAGCGGATTGTATGAAAGCAAATATCATGATTTTGGGTTTGATGCCATGGAAGTAAGTATAAGAAAATAAATAATATTAGTGCAGTTTGTATTTTTCTGAAAACAGAATCGGGCCGAATTCTGAAGATTGTTAGGCTGATAAAAATTCATATAATTATCAGCATAACTTGTCTCGTAATTATCCAGTCATAATTATTTCTCAATCCTTGCGCATTTTGAATGGCATCTTATTCTATACCTAGTGACATAAATTTTTTGAACGTAACATGCGTCACTTGGTATATGGAAATGACATACAATTTGTACAAAATATTATGTCATTTACTATAGATTCATTGAAAACATATGACTTTAATTTGCTTTTAATTGTTGCATTCAAAAGAACTTTCTAAGGGCTCGTAGTCTAGTTTGGTAGAGAACGACGAGAATAGATTGACGCAAAAGCGTCTGTTCATTCACGCCTATTCGCCAAAGATCGGAGGTTCGGGACATCAAAGAGTGTGTTCTTTGAATGTATTCCCCAAAGAATGGTGGGATATTAAGAAAAACCTTCAGACCTGAGTTCAAATCTCAGCGGGCCCATGATCTTACTATTTTTTGTTTCCCGGAGGATTTTTTTAAAGGAAAAAGAGCTGAGCGGGATCAATTCACAGAGTCGCAAAAACAATTATTAAAAGGCCCATGACAAAATAAACAAGTGATTTAATGGCCAAAAAGAAAACGAAAAAAACAAAAAAAGCAGGCATGTGTGCTTGCGACTGCGGAATGTCCGTCAAGAACTGCGGTTGTTGCGGCAAAGGCGGGAAAAAATCCTGCAAATGCTGCTGAACTTCAGTGTTCAGCTGAAGCTGTGCAATGATTTATTCATCAGACTACTTGCCGTCCCATTCTTTGAAAAACTCTTCTAAGAAATTTTCCATATATTCATGCCTTCTTCAGCCATTTTCTTTGCTGTTTTTGTATTCATCATGTCCTTTTGTTATTGAATTTCCAGTCGGCAATGTCATGAATATTTTATCAGCCTTTCCTTATTGGCTTCTTCCAAGATTTGCTTTGCAACTTTAGGACCAACTATCTTTCCTATATCTTGTTCTCCGACATTTTTTATGTCGCTGTATGTTTCAATGCCGGCATTGTATAGCTTTCGTGCTCTTGCTCTTCCTACTCCTTTCAAAACAGTTAGTTTTAGCAATTCCTCCCTTACTCCTTCCTTGACTCGTAGTCTTGTTTTGTTCCAGCCATTGGCTTCTTCCTTCTTTCTAAGCACTAATGCAAGCTCTCTCCCAGCATAAAGCATCCATTCCCCGCTTGTTATTTTAGTGTAAAGCTCTCCGGGAGCAACTCCGTATTTATCAAGTATATAGTCTTCTGTTTTCTCCTCAATCCATTCCTGAAAAATTAATGCAGTCTTGAATGCGCATAGAAAATCATAATAATCCACATCCCAGACATCCGGAGCAACTAATCCTGATTTTGTAAGTCTATCTTCTATTTCATCTGTCTCTGCTTTTCTCACATTCAATTTTGGTATTTCCCCGCACCTGACTATGACCATGAGTTGTTCTAGTGAAGCAGCAGCAGATATATTGTTGATTATGAATGCCGCTGAGAGCGGGTCTATGTACAAATCGCTTATTTTTTTTCCAAGCAGCGTGGCTTTCAGCGGAATATCTTTGTCTATATCAAATGCTGGAATAAAGTCTGATGTTATAAAATTTGTATCTTTATCGCCTATTTTAATGAACTTGAATGATTCCAGCTCTTTTAGGATTTTTTCTACTTTCTTCATAACGTCTTGTATTTTGCCATATTGGTGGGCAAAAAAAGTTCTGGAGAAAAAGTCGCGAAGCTGGTTTTTTGTCTTTGTAGTTTCCGAAGCTATAAGTGCCAGTGTATGCATCCTAAGCACAGGCTCGACTGAAAGCTTCGAATATATCGGCTCTGGCTCGCCATGAATGTACATTTCTTTCAGCTCTTTTGCCTCTCTTTTGCTTTTGGCTATTATAATTGCGCGACCCTCAGTATCGTATTTAGGACGTCCCGCTCGTCCGCAATTATGAGTAATAAATCCATTACAAATATAGTTTTCAGTGTTTTCAACTGAGAGATTGTAAACTGGTATTGGTTCTTCTAATTTTATTTTGTCTATTCTTTCAACTTTTTCGAAAGCTATATCACCAAAACTTTTAATTGGACGGGTATTTTTTATATAATTAAGGCTTTTTTGCTTAAACCGTACAGAAGGCACAATTGCTAAAAATCTAAGCACGTCTCTTTTTCTATTTATTGCAAGCGTGTAAGATTTGTTTTCTTCATATGAAATGCAATGTAATCCTAAGCGTAGTAAAAGAATCCTAGTATTTTCGATTAGTTTCCTACTCCTTGAACTTAGTCTTAAAGAGTTATGTTTTAAATCAAAACTGCCATCACCATCAAAAAGACCTCCAATGTAAGCAGCAATCAATTCGTTAGAAAATGTATTAGCTTTGCCTGTATCTACTGTATAAGATTTTGCGCCAGATGCAATGCCTAGATTTTTAAAAATTGCTACGAGTGCTTGGTTAGATATTTCTATTCTAATTCCTTCTTTTGAATTTAAGAATCCGCCTTTTTGTATAGACTTATAATAAGTTACATCAAATGAATTTAGCAAAGTTTCTATTTTTTCAATTATGTCATTGTTAATACTAGATATTTTTAACTTATAGTAAATAACCCCTTTCCATCGTCCTTTTC
>JACQNW010000125.1 GCA_016202845.1 Candidatus Aenigmatarchaeota archaeon | reverse complement strand
TATTTTATTATATCAAAAAGGAAAAAGCTCCTCTTTCTTTTATTTTCATCTGGCATAAGGATACTTATACGGCGTATTTATATATAGATTTTCTTTGACACTGTCAACTTCTCGTCTGAGCAACGTATTTGCTCAAGCGCCGCCATTTTTATAGTGTTCTGCTATTCTTTTGAGACCTTCATCCAGGCCCACTTTTGGCTCCCAGTTTAAAAGTTTTTGTGCTTTCTTTATCTCTGCTTTTTGTGTGTAAATGTACATTTTAACATTGTTTTCAGCATATTGGGGCTGCATGTTTGTACCCAAAACAGTGTTTATTTTCCTTACGAGTTCATTTAGGGAAGTGGCGCTGCCTGTCCCAATGTTAACAACTTCTCCTCCAACCTTTGAATTGGCAGCTTGGATATTTGCCCTTACAACGTCTGCTACATAAACAAAATCCCTCGTTTGCCTGCCATCACCGAAAATTATTGGCGCCTTGCCATTAAGCATTTCCCACAAGAATTGGGTAGCCATGTTGGCGTAGATGCCTTTCCCATTTTCGTGCGGGCCATAAACACTCATGTACCTGAACCCTATTGTTTGAAGTCCGTATTCCCTGGAAAACAGATATGCAAGATGTTCATTCACCAATTTTGTTACACTATAAAAATTTGGAGGCGTTACTTGCATGTCCTCTTTAAGAGAACCTTTATTGTTAGCGTACACTGATGATGTTGAAGCATAGACAAGTTTGCTGTTGTACTTTATTGCTGCATGAAGTATGTTGATAAAACCGTCTGTATTTATTGCAACGCTTTTTCTCAATTCTTTCATGAACATTGGGCTTGATGAGGCAGCTGCTTCATTAAATATCACATCACAACCCTTTGCAGCCCTGAACACGCTCTTTTCGTCTCTAAGGTCCCCTTTGATAAGCGTAATTTTATTTTTTATGCCAGATATGTTATGCATTTTTCCCATGGAAAAATCATCTAGTATTACAACTTCATTCCCCTCTGCGAGCAGTGTCTCTGCCAGGTTGCTGCCAATGAAACCTGCGCCGCCAGTAACTAAACATTTCATTCTTTAAACCCCCACATTTTCTCAGCCATTTTAAGTATGTCAACTGCAGCCCCTTCGTTATAATTAAGTGGCGATTGGTACCCTCTATCTCCAAGAGATCGTACAAAAGCTTTAATATCATCATCAGCATTCAACGGGCATGCAACACGGCAGCCTTTTAATGCATTTGCCATTCTTAAGTCTTGGTTGCCTTCATCAACAATAACCAATACTTCATCGTGTGCAATAGTTCCGATGGTTGACACCAGAGCTTGCGCTTTGCCTACAGACCTGGGTAAAAGGTCAACAGCATAAGGCTTCTCCTCTATAATAATTTCTCCTGTTTTAATATCTTGTGCAATTTCACTGCCATCGTTGTCTTCCAAAAGACTTTGTAAAGTCTGTTTTACAAATTGTGGTCCGTTTAAGCCGTCTGTCATAACAAATGACATCATGTGGTCTTTTTTTGGCACTGTAGCTTTGTAAACAGCACTCATATGACCATGTTCGCGCAAAGACAGCTTTTGCTTTAGTGAATTTAACGACGCAATTGTAGGGTCTGACAGGCTTAAATGCGGCATTAATGCAGGGATTTTTCCATACTGTCCTATACAGTATCCCATTTCAAAAATATGAGCATCAGAGGTCCTCCCGCCATAAAAAAGAGCAGCCAAAACATCTTCTGCAGCACTATATGCCTGGCCAGTCACTACAGAAAATTTTACTGAAGGATAATGCGAAAGCAGCACTCCGGCTTCTCGAGCAAAACCAGTGTCTCTTGAAGCTTGTTCAAGCGGATGCTGCGCCAATACACCGTCACAATCGCTATAAACCGCGCTTATCTTACCGCTCATTTTTGATTCCTCCATGCCTGTTTAAAACTTCTTTGAATATGTTGGTTGTAGATTTGTCTTGCACGTAAGATGCAATGTGAATTTTTCCCCCATAACTTTCAACAATCTCTTTTTCAACAACATTACTTATGTTATAATCACCGCCCTTAACATGTATATGGGGCTTTAGTCTTTCTATGTAAGCTGTTGGGTCTGGCTCGTCAAAAACAAAAACATAATTTACACAACCTAAAGCGGTGAGCATTTCAAGGCGTTCCTGCTGCGGGACTATCGGTCTTGTCGGACCTTTTAAATTTTTTACAGACATGTCGCTGTTAACGCCTACTATTAGTACATCACCCAGATTTCTTGCTTCTTGCAAGTATCTGACATGGCCGACATGCAGGATGTCAAAACACCCGTTTGTCGTAACTAATGTCTTCCCTTCTGATTTCAAGATTTTAACTATATTTTCAAGCTGTTCAAGATTTTTTATTTTCCATAAACCCATAAAATCACCTGAAGACCTCATTAACTTTGTCAAAAACATTTTTAGCAGATATCTGGTCTATGCATCTTGGCCCATTATGCATTTCACAAGTGTGTTTATAGCATGGCGCATAGCTTGAAGGCGAAGACAGTTTTTTGCCGTTGCCATAAATTTCTATTTCATGCTCGTTTGTCGGTCCAAAAAGGACAATAACAGGTATGTTTAAAGCAGCTGCAATATGCGCAGCCATGGTGTCGCCTGTTAAGACAAGGTTGCATCTTGAAACAAGAGCAGCAAGGTGATGCAGACTCTTGCTAGTGTCAGCAATAAAAACATTGCCTTTTGTGATCAGCTTTTCGTTTATTTCTTTTTCTCCGGGGCCTGTAAAGATTATTATTTTATTGTCTACCATTTCAATCAATTCAGAAAATCTTTCAGCAGACCACTTTCTGTCAGGAAATAAGCTTCCGCATCCTGTGTGTATTCCTATAATTTTTTCGTCCGCCTGTATTTTATGATTTAACAAAAATTCGTCGGCAAAGTGTTTACCGTCTTCTGTAATATTAAGAACAGGCATTTGCCTTTTATAAGCAATGTCAGCCATTTCAAATATTATTTGCTGCTGCGTCTTTGTGTTGCTTCTTTTTATATCGTCTGACAAGCCCATATCAAGAAGGTATTTAGAAGCTTTATTATATGCAAAAACATTGCCGTCAGGCCTCATGCCAAAACCATACTTCTCGCTTGCCTTTACAATACTGGCGATAGACGTAGCTTCCGGGCGCTTGTCAAGATTAATTATTATGTCAAAATCTTCTACAAACATCCTTACAAAAGTCTCGTAGCCTGTTACCAGCAATCTGTCAATAAACTGGTTATTTGAAAGAAATTCTTCAGAGCCCTTATTAACGATCCACGTTATATGGCAGTCCGGATATTTTTCTTTCAGTGGTTTTAGAAGAGACGTTGTACGGAGCACGTCGCCAGAATATTCTAAATTAATTAAAAGTATTCTTTTTCCGATTTTTTCATAACGGTCACAGTTGTTGCATATTACGCCATGATTTTTATGAGGAAGGCATGGCTTGTAACCTATGAAATGTTTGCAATCATATTTTGGTTCTATCATAGCAACTGAATTATTAACGAGAGGCATGTTTTTATCCTTTTACCTTTCATACAAATTCATATTATATGCAAATAAACGTATGAAAACAGTGCACTTTGTAGGCGTTAAAGTTTTTAGGACAGACATGAAATTAGTATGAATAAATCATACTTTTAAAAAGCTTCTGGTCAATGTAAAATTCATGAGGGCAAAAATTCTGGAAACATTCAAAACCCAGAAAGGAATAATTTTCGCTGAATCGGCTTTGGTTTTTAGGGAAACTTACACTGGCAGGGACATAATAGCAAAAAATAGCAGGTTTGAAGAAGGCTATGCTGATGTAAGGGGCTACGTTCCGGTGGAATGGTGGGTAATGTCAGTGACATCGGCAAAAAACGAACTGGTAAAAGACGGGGAGGGTTTAACAAAACTAAAATTAATTGACAAAAGTCTTGTAACTTTAAAAGACGCATTGAAAGTTGCGGAACAGGAGCTGATGGGAAGCAGCGCTAAAAGGTGGCCATTAACAAAGCTTCTGGACATAGGTGGAGAGCCAAAACAAACGTCATTTTTAAAAAAAGAGGTCCCGCCAATACCGCCTCACCTGCATGCAGGCGAAATTGTAGATGGCAAGGTTGTACCCCCTGGCAAAAGAGAGGCATATTTTTTCCCGCCGCTTGATATAGAGCCGTACAACAAAAAAATGGAAAAAGTTATTACAAGGCTTGGCATAAAGACTAACATATCAGCAGAAGAGTTTAAGGGAAAGCTTAAAAATTTCGGAAAAGACGATTCAATGTATGAAATTTTTCAGGAACATGTTGTTGCCCCCTATGAAGGCTGGACAATTTTTGAAGGTATTTTGCACGCGCCAGGTCCATGGCTTACATTTGAAATACAGTTCCCGCAGGATGATTTTAACCTGGCTGCATGGAGGCTTGGTGAAAGAATACATGATGAAAATGAGCGAAAAGAAAAATACAGCAGTTTGGTTTTGAAGGGGTTGAAAGGCGAGGAAGATTTTTCAGACAGTTTAGTTGATTGGTCAAAAACACAAATTGAAGATTTTAAAGAAAAATTTCATAGGCCTATAAAAATGCTGGAATCTGGAAGCTGGGGAAGGCGTTACAGGATATTTTTCGACAGTTTTTATGGAGAAGGCTGGGAAATCAAATCTGGAAATTCATTGCAACTTAATAAAAAAGACAATCCAATAGCAGCAATAGTATGGTCAGGAGCAGGAGAAGTGAATAGTCAGCTTATTTCTGCGGAAAACGGGGAAAAAGAATTTTTGATTGTGCCAAACACGCAAATTATTATAAAAAACTCCGGTAAAAAGACGCTCATGATATTTACAGTAGAGCCGTTGGTAGAGTGAAAAATATGAAAATAAATCATGAAAGACTTAAGGCAATAATAAAAGGCTTTAAAAATAAAAAAATAATCGTTCTTGGGGATTACTATCTGGACGAATATGTGGAGACGGAAAGCACAGAATTTTCTCCAGAAGCCCCGGTTCCGCGCGCAATCATAAAAGAAATAAGGCATATTCCTGGTGCGGCAGGAAATGTCGCAGTCGGCTTTGCAGCTCTTGGTGCTGATGTTCATGCTATAGGCGTTGTGGGAAAAGACGAGAGCGGAAGAATATTGTGTAGCGAGATGGAAAAGCGCAGAATAAACACACAGGGAATTGTAGCAGACAGCAGCAGGATAACAGGCACGTTTACAAGAATAATGTTAAAGGGCGGCTCAAATGTAAAACAGCACGTGATAAGGCTGGATAAGGAGAATTTTTATAAAACTTCAGGCGAAACTAAAAAAGAAGTGAAAAAATCATTCGAAAACAAGCTGGAAAACTCCAGCGCTGTTTTTGTTGCAGACTATGACGAAACACATGGAACAGGCGTTGTTGATGGCGAGCTTTTGAACCATGTTGCAGAAATGTGCAAAAATGCTGGCGTATTGTCAGTTGGAATATCCAGGGCAAATATTGAAAATTTCAAAAACTTCGGCATTTTAGTATGTAATAAAAAAGAAGCTGAAGGGGCGCTCGGCGCTCCTGTAAAAATAGAAAATCCAGAGGAAGCGTCCATAAATTTGCTTGAAAAAAATAAGGCAAAAAGAACAATTGTAACGCTTGGAAAAGATGGTTTGTCAGGAGCAGAAAATAACAATTCTATAAAATTACAGTCTTTTGCAAGGCAGGTGGTGGATGTTTGCGGGGCAGGAGACAGCTTAAGCGCGGTATTAACTTTGTCATGCTTGTCAGGCGCTAATTTTGAAGAAGCATGCGAAATAGCTGGCGTGGGAGCTGCTATAGCAGTATCCAAAAATGGCACAGCGTCTGTAACAGCAGAAGAAATTGAAAAATTTTATGATTTTCAACCAGGTGTTTTATGAGTTCCATAGAGCGCGTTACGATAACAATAAAGAAGGATTTGTTGAAGAGGGTAGACAGGCTGGTGGACGGAGAAGTTGTAAAAAACAGGTCGCATGCCGTGGAACAGCTTATTCAAAGATCATTGAGCAAAGCAGACGTGGATACGGCGCTTATAATGGCAGGAGGCGACGGCACTTCTCTGCGTCCAATAACATACGAAATACCAAAACCCATGATACCTGTTCACGGTAAACCTATTCTTGAACACCAGATAAACATGCTTATAAGCATGTTTATCTGGTGTTCAAGAATAGGTTTACCGTG
>JACQNW010000124.1 GCA_016202845.1 Candidatus Aenigmatarchaeota archaeon | reverse complement strand
GTTATAAGAAAAAAGAAAACCAATTTATTCTTCGTCCACATCGTCGTCATCTTCGCCTTCATCATCGTCTTCGTCGTCTTCCCAATCGTCGTCATCTTCCATCCATTTTTTCTTCATTTCTAACACCTACCTTTTTGTTGTTGCTCCCTTCAGAATCATTTCCATGTTCCTGGAAGCTTTTCTACAATCCGTTGAACGGATTTCATTTATTCTCTCACTTCTGCAACAAATATTTAAAGATTGTTGCAGGCATGAGTGCCCTACTTTTAGTGCTCTTTGTAATCATTGCATATTTAAAATTATTGCAGCCCATGAAAATTCCAAAAAATCACGTCATTTATATAATAGGAATTGCAATAGTCTCTGTGTTCACCATACAGTTACGATGCCAGAGATGTAATTTTTCTAAGCAAGACAATAGGGCTCCGCAAAGGTGTGAAAATTGCGGCGGCCTTATGTTCTTCATGCATTTGTAACTCACTAAAAGTAAAACCATGCATAACAGTCCGCAGAAAGCGCGGCAGGTTCTTCTGAACCTGATGAACTGGGAATTTCTACAGCATTGTCATAGGAATCTTCTTATAGCTCTAAAAGGAAACAATCCGGATATGAATTCCTTTTGAGCTATATGTAACCAAATAAATTAATATCGGGATTATTTATTTGGTTAGCTATAAATAATTTCCTGACTAATTTTGCATATGGAAGCAGCTAATCAGGAAAGTCCAAATCAGCAATTCGCATTCAGGCGCATGCCTGCTGTCCTAAAAGCAATAAGAGACGTCAATGAAAAAGATATCAGGCTAAGGCTTGTAGGAACTGTCATAGATTGCCAGAATGGATCTATTCTTTTGGATGATGGGACCGGACAAGCTGAGGTTATTTCAGAGCAGTCGGCAAAAGTAGGAAGCTTTGTGCGCATTTTTACCCGCGTTCTCCAGCTTGAAAACAAATACGAACTAAGGGCAGAAACTGTGCAAGACTTGTCGGATGTCAACAAAAGGCTCTACAAGCAGATATATGGGTGATAAAATGAAATTTTCATATCTAGCGGGAATCGCTGTTGCAAGCGTACTCTACAGCCCCATAGCAGGAGCTTTTGACATCAAAGCAGAAAACAAAGGCTTGAAGCATCCAAGAGTAGAAGCTGGCGGAGTTATAATGGAATTCTCCCCATACTGGTCTACAGAATATAAGATTGTTGTTGAACCTGGCGATAATCTAACAAGAATAGCAGAAAGTGTTAGTGAAAGTGCAGGTCATAAAGTAATTTGGCAAGAAATCTATGATCAGAATCGTGGTAAAATAAAAGACTCAAATATGATTTTCCCTGGCCAGGAATTAACTTATGTTGACTCACAACCATCAGGCAGTGGCTTAAGAATTACAATGTAACAGAAGATTTATTCCTATTAAAAGATTCCATGCATTTATTTACAAAATGAACAAAAGTGAAAAAGTTGATGGACGCTGATGCGTCGGTGCATGCAATGTTTGAAGCAACAATAGATGACATTTCTTTATTCAGGGACAGCATAGCAACAATCGCAGAGCTTATTGACGAAGCAGAATTTGTAGCTAAAGACACAGGGATAGAGCTTTTAGCCGCCGACCGAGCTGTTGTTACAGTGGTTGAATTCAAGATGCACAGGAATGCATTCAAAGAATACACACATGACGATCAAGATTCTAAGATTGGGATTAACTTGCTTAATCTTCTTCAGATTCTCCGCAGAGCCGGCCCTGATGACCGTCTCAAGATGAGGCTTTCTGAAAACAAGCTCTATATTACATTATCAGGCAAGTCAACCCGTAGGTTCACGCTGCCTTTGATTGATATTTCAAGGGAAGAAACACCGCCCATGGATAAGCTTGAATTTTCAACACATTTACGGATGAATTCAGACCTGCTTACTAGCGGGATTGAAGATGCCGATTTGATAACAGATTCTGCAGTCATTACAGTCAGAAAGGATGCTTTTCTTGTCCAGGCACAGAGCGACGTCTCTTCTACTGAGCTGGAAGTGCTTGCAGACGGCCATGATTTGAAAATACTGGAAATTGGGGAGCCTGTCAGGGCAAGGTATTCATTGGACTATTTGAAAAAAATAATCAAAGCCAAGAAGCTCTCAGAAGAGGCAGAAATCTATATGGCCACTGATTACCCACTGAAAATGGTTTTCAATGTCCCGGGCAAAGCTGGTCTCAGCTTCATTCTTGCGCCAAGAGTAGAAGAATAACTATGCAAAAGCCGTACTTAGCTGTTTTAGATTTTGGCGGACAGCTTGCTGATGTTATAAGAAATCGTTTTGAAGATCTTGGGTTCAATGCACGACTATTTCCATATGATACTCCTGCAAGTGATATTGAAGATGCAGCAGGAATTATTCTTTCAGGCGGTGCCAAAGGCGTCTACGAAACTGACGCTCCAAAGTGCGCACCTAATATTCTTGCTCTGCCTGTTCCAAAATTAGGAATCTGTTATGGTTTTGGATTAGGTGCACAACTCTATGGAGGAGGCTTTCACAGAAGGACAAGAGAGTACGGCGAAACAAGAATGACAATATTGCAGGACGATCCTCTATTTGAGAACGTAGAACTGGAAACAACCGTATGGATGAATCATGGTGATTCTATTGATAGAAACGGCTGTTATGACGTCATGGCCAAGACCGAGGAAGGTGTGCCGGCTGTTATACGTTATAATAATTTTTGGGGCGTTCAATTTCATCCTGAAGCAACTCATACACAATCAGGCAAGCAGATTTTCAGCAATTTCGCAGATTTGTGCAGTCTAACCTCCAAAACACAGGCTGCAGAAGAATTCGAAGCTGGCAAATTTGTAGAAGAAGCATTATACACGCTGCGAGAGGAGGTTGGCAATAAAACTGCAGTTGTACTTGCTAGTGGCGGTGTTGATTCGTCTGTCGTAGCGAAACTGTGCCTAATGGCTGGCGTGAAAACAGTGCCGATATACCTGGAAATGGGAAATGGAAGAAAAGGAGAAGCTGCTTATGTTCAAAGAACATTGGGCGAATCACTGGGAATAGATGTCAAGATTCACGACAAGTCTGAGAGATTTTTAAAAGAACTTGCCGGTATTCATGATCCACAGGCAAAGCGAAAATCATTTTCCAGGACGTATGCAAATATAGGACTTGAACTAATGAAAAGCTACGGCATGGATGATGGAATGGCAGTTCTTGCACAAGGAACGCTTGCCACAGATTTGCGTGAAAGCGGCAAAGAAGCTGGCAAAAAAGGCGAAGACAGAGGAACAGCTGATGTTATCAAGACGCATCACAACACTGAGGCAGAAGAGCTTTGGAAAGGCGTTCCAAAAGTTACTCCGCTTTCGATGCTGACTAAAGACAGGTCAAGATTGGTTGCAAGAACTATTGGGTTTGGCAGTCAAATTTCAGAAAGACAGCCTTTTCCAGGGCCTGGTTTGTATATAAGATTTATAGCAGGTTCATATCCTATTGATTCCCAATTGGCAGAAAGTGTTCGGCAAACTGCTTCAAGATACAGTTTTTCAGGAGTTGTCTTGCCCAGAAAAGGCGTTGGACTCAAAGGCGATGGCAGAGCATTTGAGCACGCTGCACTTATGTCAGGCAGCCGCGACTGGAAAGCTGCCAGAAGAGGGGCAAAAGAAATGATCAATAAGCTTGATGTTTGCAGGGTTTTGTACCTTCCACAAGAAATACCTCTTGATCAAGAACGGTTCAGTGATTCACATAACTATCGCTTAGAGAGGAAAAATTTAGATGTTCTTCGTGAAGCAACCGAAGTGGTAGAAAGAACGATGGATGACTATGAAGTTCATGCCGCCCAAGTGCCTGTTATAATGTTCAGCGGGCCAGAAGACCGCCCTATTTTTGTGATAAGGGATGTTGATTCAAAAGATTTCAGGACATGCCGTCCTCTTCAAAAACCAGATGAATTTCCATGGGAAGCTTATGATGCAATTGTAGCCAGAGCAAAAGAAAATCCACTCATTCCGCCAGGCACTTTTGTGTTTGACTTGTCAGACAAGCCCGGCGGCACGACAGAATGGGAGTAACCTAATATTCGTCAAAAAAGCCCGGTATGTCTACAAATTTTGCGTATCTGCCATAGAACAATGGTACGCATTCAATAGGATGCTCAAAAACATCACCTGCCCCAAATTTTGATCTCACAGTTATGGCATCAAATTTTACTTCAAGTACACGTCCGACATGCATTATTATCCGGTGCTTAACGCCTTTGTATACACCAGTATCTTCACCAAGATAAGCTGCAATTGTATCTGGTTTTGGTTCAATAGAGGGTCGCATCCAGACTTCTTCTTTTAACTTATAATCAATATCGCCTATGCCAATTCGTCTGGCATTAGAATTTTCAAAAAGATACCACCAACATTCCTTATATGGCATAGAAGACGCGTCTTCAGCATAACTACGCGGCTCAACAAGCCTCATATCAGCGACAGACCTCATTTCACTTAAGCTGCCCATGTGCATTATAGAAGTCTTATTGTGAATTTCTTCAAGTTTTTTGCGCGAAGGGTGTGATCTCAACATATAAAAAATTTGCATGAAATTATAATTGCAAATAATTTTATAAGTTAAATAATTCTCTTGACATATAATTATCATGCCATTAAACATCGGTTCTCCTGCGCCAGATTTTGAGCTTTCCGATCAGGACGGCAATAAAGTAAGGCTTTCGAATTTCAAAGGCCAGAAGGTCGTTATCTACTTCTATCCAAAGGACATGACTTCAGGCTGCACGCTGGAAGCTTGTGAGTTTTCTTTGTCATACGACAGGATAAAAAGAAGGGCTCATTTGTTCGGGATAAGCAAGGACTCTGCTGAATCACATAAAAAATTCATCGCCAAAAACAAGTTGAATTTCCCCTTGCTGGTTGACGACAAGAAAGTCGCAGAAAAATACGGCGCATGGGGCGAGAAACAGATGTATGGCCGTACATACGATGGAATTATAAGAAAGACTTTCATAGTCGATGAGCAGGGCAAAATCATGAGAATCTTTCCAAAGGTTAACCCAATGGGCCATGCAAAGGAAATTCTGGAAGCTGTATTGATGTAATAAGCCCTTTTCTCTTTGAAAGAGAAACGCCCTTGGGTTTAAAGAGAACAAAAAATTGTCAAGCAAAAATATTAAATTGGTGTTATGCAAGATGATAACTCTGCTAATGTCCTTACTTTTAGCACAATTATCTATGCATAACAATGCAGTTAAAGTAAGACATGGCACGTCATTTCTTATAGATTGATGGAGCAAAGCAAACCATTAAAAACACTTCTGCTAGCATATGCAGATGATTGATCCAGACAAAGTAAACCTTGCAATGTGGCGCGAAAGTGTGGAAGAGCTCTTACGAGATCCTGAAGTAAATGCGTTTGCTGATAATGTCACAAAAGCCATATCACAATTAAGGACTGCTCCTGCAGAAGTCAAGCAAGAATTGCTTGACAGTTTTTCTCATTTTGCTGCTCAACATGGAATTAAAGTAGATATTGATCCGGAAACTTTTGTAAAAGAAATGGTAGAAGCCGCAAATACAGGCGAAACCCTTCTCAGGTTTACGGCTGATTCTTTCCTGCCAATGCAGGATAAATTAATGCTGGATTATGCAAATTATTGGTCAGAAATAACAGACCGTCATATTAAAAGAGGCACTTATCAAAGGATGCATGAATTTATGGGTCCTGCTGATGGCTTACATTTAGATGTTGGAACAGGCATTGGTGGATTTTTAGAAGGCTTGAAAACTGATTCTGTAATTGCAACAGACATAAATCACTATTGCTTAAGAGAGGCTGAAAAGCGTCTTCAGGCAAAGGGCAGAAAAGTGAGAAGGCTTTCGGCTTCATACATTGAATTTGACAAAAAGCATGGCTTTGTAATAAGGCCGCGCCCTGTAAAAGCTGTTGACCAATCTATAATAAATATGGTAATAGATGATGCAAGAACATTGGAAAATGCAAGAAATTCATTAAATAGCTGTAAAGCAGACTCGGCTTCTTTCACGCTTGTCAGGGATGGTTGTCATAAAAATATTTTAGGGTTCTTAAGCCATTATGAACCAGCAGATTTTAAAGATACTTATCTTTCTCAAGTGGCTGAATTATGCAAGCCAGGTGCAAGAATTTTAGCAGTTTACAGAAGTGTAGCAAGAGATGCGCAGGGCATAACAATTTTGGGCGTATCAAGAAACTATGGGGAAGCCATTGCAAGAGCCAATAAAAAACTGGATATTGAAAAGGTGGAAATAATTGTTTTAGGCAATGAAGATACTGATGTTTACAAAGTTTCAAACAGAGATGACGTCAAATCTGCAGAAGCTGCTTACATATTATTGGCACGAGTCCGATAAAATTTCATCAGAATTGTTTCAAAAATAAAAAAAGAAAAAATGCCCCCGTTGCTTAGGGAGGCTTTCTTAAGAATTTTTGTCCTTCTCCAAAAATTTATAATATTGTTTTCTTGGATACGGTAACCTTCTTTTACGAAAAGAAGGCTGGCTAGGCCAGCATCTCCAAACCAAGCTCGTTGCCGGTGTGCTTTGCAGCCGCGGCCTTTGCATGGTTCTTTCCAAGGATGTATGGTGAAGACACGCCGGTTATGATTGTTATAACCTGAAGCTTGCCCTCTGCTTCCTTCATGATCCTCGCGCCCCACATTACTGTTGCGTTCGGGTTCATGTCCTGTGAAACTGCCTCGCCTATGGTGTTGATTTCGTCAAGCTGCAAGTCTTCGCCGCCTATGACCTGAATCAGTGCGCCGGTTGCGCCTGTGTAGTCCACATTCAATAACGGATGGTTCAATGCCCTTGCAATGGCTTCTTTTGACCTGTTTTTCCCTTCTGCTTCTCCATAACCGATTGTTGCTACGCCGCCGGATTTTAATATAGCCTTCACGTCAGCATAGTCTAGATTAACCAATGACGGCTGCGATATTGTTTCTGTAATACCCTTGATCATGGTAGCGATTAGCCCATCTGCAATGCCGAATGCTTCTTTCACCGGCCTGTTGCCTGCCAATTCTACAAGTTTCTGGTTCTCTATTACAATAACAGTGTCGCAAACCTGTCGTAATTTTTCTAACCCTTCTTCTGCCTTTACAATGCGTGCGCCTTCGATCTGGAAAGGCAAAGTCACTGCAGCAATCACAATAGCTCCCATGTCTTTTGCATATTGTGCAACTACCGGTGCAGATCCAGTGCCTGTTCCGCCTCCGAGCCCGCATGTAACAAAAAGAAGATCACAGCCTGAAAGCATTTCTTTTATTTCATTCTTTGATTCTTCAGCTGCCTTTTTGCCTACGTCAGGATATCCTCCTGCGCCTAGTCCTCTTGTCAATGATTTGCCAATAAGAACTTTCTTGTGTGCCTTGACACATGCAAGGTGCCTTGCATCTGTGTTTGCCGCAACCGTAGTTGCGCCCATTATGTTCATCTCTGTCAGCCTGTTGACAGTATTAGAACCTCCGCCACCGCATCCAAATACCATGATTTTGGCCTGGTGCGATTCAAAATCGCTTTGATTGTCAAAACTCATTCCTGCTTCGTTTTTTGATGTTGCTGCATCTAACAGCGTATTTCCTTCCATTGTCATTACCTCCAATTTTAGTTACAGTAGAAGTAGCAGCTAAGTTCAGGCTAATTAATTATAATTAAATCCACATCAGATATCCTCGCTTGTGAGCTTAGACATCTATCATCTGTTTCATATGACTACATAACTTAATTATCATGATGAACTCAACCACTTTTTCCTGCTACTGCAAATATTACTTGTCTCCAAAAGTTTGATTAACCAACTTGAATTTCAATTCTGTTAGGAATTGAAGCTTGATTAATTTGCCACCTGCATTTCTTATGGAGAATTATATTAGGCCCAAATGAGGTATATAAAGTTTGCGCTATTGGGGTCATTAAATTTTCTGAAATAGGTTTTCAAGAAGATAAGATTAACATACAAACAACACAAGCCCGTCAATTTTTTTAGAGTTTTTGCCTTGCTTCAGGAGACAATCGCTTCATGAGCTTTTCAAGCATTTCTCTTTTTGCGCCTCTTGCTTGAGCTTCGTCCATTGCTTGTCCAAGATATTCCATGTCTACATCAGCATGCGCGAATAACGTTCGTATGTCGTACAAGTCGCATAAAAACCGCAATTCAGTCCTGGCCAAGTTAGAGCCAAAATTGCTGCCTGAAAGTCGCTGCATTGTATAGACTTCTCGCTGACGCCATATTTTGTCAAGGTGCTCGCTTAGGTCGGGCTGGGCATGTATTTTCACGCCTTCGTTATGATAGTTTCTGATGCGCCATATTTTTCGTGCAATTATATCGGCAGGGTCCAAAATTTTCAGTACAACGCTGCCATTGTCGTATTCATGTGCATTCTCATATTCTCTTTCAAAACTGCCGGCCATGCGCGCATGATAACCTGCAGAGTGCCGCGGCATGTCAATATTGAAAAAGAACAAGTCTTCGCTGTCAATGCGGCAATTGCAGACGTGCATTACAAAACTGTGATTTTTCTTAGCTGTATTGACAATGCATCCTGGAATAATGGATACATGGTTGTCTGAACAAAAATACTGGCACCTCAAACCCTGAAAATTTGCCCAGTTTAACCTGCAAGCAAAGCTAATGTCGAGGTCGCTTGAGCCTCTTCGTGCATCAGGCGGTATGTAAAATTGCGTGGCAATGCCGCCTGTTATGTATTTTGGCTCGTCAAACGCGAACATGCGATCGTAAGCCAGAACAACAATGTCAGAATTCGTGTACCTATACTGGTCCCTGAAACTTGGCATGCCCGGATGATAGTCGCCTATATGTGGAATCTTCCTATGCACAAATAACATGGCAACAGAAAACAATTAAAATTATCAAATGGCTTGTAGAAGCCAAAACCTCATGCTATAATTTTCAGGCCATCAGGCTCGGTTGAAAGTTATTGAGTACCTCCGAAAGTGAAAGAATGCCTAAGGCATTACACTCCGATATCCAATTGCTATTTTCAACTTTAATCTTACTCTCGGAGGTACTGCTCTTAATACAGATATCCCCATGTGTGAAGCTTGTCAGAGTCATGTATCCATCTCAGGCCTATGTCAGTCCTGTAAAACATGTTGGGAAGCATTATGTTCTCAATCCGCCTGTAAGCCTGGTTTCGGGCAGCTTCCATTGTGTTGCCTGCGCCAGTTATTATCAATGCATAGCCTGACATGCCTGCCAGGACCATTTCAGTCTCAACAAGCTTGACATCGCCAAGGTGCACCCCGTCCATCTTGTCTTTTTTGAAAATTACAACAGCTTCTTTTGAGTATTTTTCAAATGATTCCTTGTCGTAGAATGGAAACGGCGGGACAGCAACAACAATGCAAATTTGGAATCCTTTTTTTGTTTTCAGCTCATAATCCTGTCCTGATGCAATTGCGTGCAGGAATTCGCCCCATGGGCTCATAAAGCCTTCCATCTGAAGGCTTACAGTTGGAAATCCAAAGCGCGCTGTGAATTCAAGCGGGTAAATTCCATTTGCATTGGCAATGCAGTTCAGGTCAATGTATCCGACATAGCCCTGTTCAGCAAGCTTGTTTTTCATTTTTGCAAGGGTTGCGTTGAATAAAAAATTGGGCGGCGAGAAAAATGCAGCAGTCCCCATTTCGCCTGTGCCTGGCCCAAGTTCGCCGGGAAATAATCTCTTGTGCTCAAAATTTACATAAATTGGCTTTATGAAGTCTCTGCCATTGAAGAATGCGCCAACTGCGACTTCAACGCCTGATGCAAATTTTTGCAATTGAAAGGATTTTATTTTCTTTGCCCACGTTTTCTTGTAATGTTCTAAAACTTGCAATACGTCAATTCCATCGTCATCCTGCCCGACATATAGCAGTTCTTTTTCATTTGCAGCAAGGCCGTTTGGCTTTATGACATATCTTCCGGGATTTTCTTTGAGAAATTTTATTGCGCCATCAAAGTCTGTGAAGTTCCAGTTTGGCAATATGTTCATGCCTACAGACTTCATCTCCTCCTGTCCAAATTCCCTGTCATCCTCCAGCCTGTCTGTATAAGCAGTCCCGCCAACAACCAGCTTTCCGTCTTTTCGCAATTTTTCAGCTACTTTTCCAAAGCCTAAGGTGTCGTCAAAAACTATCACATCTGCCCAGTCAATATCCGCTTTCCAGTCTTCGGATTTATCGACAAACCCGTCGCAAACATCCTTTTGCTCCTTGTCCTCAATGAAATATTTTGACTTGTGGCCTTCTTTCTTGACTTGCCATGCAAGATCGCCTGCCAGTGCTTCCTGAGAAACAAAAAGAAATTTCATGGAACGATTGACGCCTTTTATGTCTGTTTCTTTTTTTCCGTTTCCATTTTTTTCCATGGTAACTTAATTGTAAGCAGCACAATAAATAGTTTTTTCCCTGTAAAAAATATTTTTTAAATGAAATTTATTTTAAAAAATAAGCTGAATTTCATTAAAATTTTTGTTTTTGACGGAGAAAATAATGCTATAATGAGTACCTCCGAAAGTGAAAACATATGGCTTTGCAATACACTCAGGATGGATCGCAATACTTTGGCTTTAACCTTACTTTCGGAGGTACTGATAGTGGTTTGGTGGTAGATATAAAAATGGTGGCAAAGTATTATTATAATGCCAGAAGTGCTTTACACAAAAGGAATGCTTGATTGGTATGATAAATTGTATTGCAGCGATGAAAATACTCCGGAACAGATGAAATTTCTGACAAAGATTTTCAAAAAAAAGAAAGTTAAAAAAATACTGGATATTTCGTGCGGCACAGGAAGGCATTCAATAGGGCTTGCAAAAGCCGGGTATAATGTAACTGGAGTAGACAAAGAAAAATCAGTGATAGATTATGCAAAAAACAAGGCAAAAGAATCAGGCGTACATGCAAAATTCATGGTTCAGAGCATGGAAAGTCTGAGATTAAAAGAAAAGTTTGATGCGGCAATAATGATGTATGGAAGCCTTGCTTACCTTACTTCTAATGAAAACATCCTGAAGTGCTTGTTTTCTGTAAAAAAATTGCTGAAGCCCGATGGAATGATCATAATAGAAGACGACAACCCATGGCAGGACGTAGCGGGAAAGAAACTTACTGTACGTTATAAACTGCAGGCACAAAAAGAAAAAATGACGGTAAAACACGCCATAAGAATACACCCCGAAAATAACCTCATTGATATAAAATCGTCATATGAGAGGTACAAAAATAACAGGAAATTGCCATCAGCGGCGGACAAAAAACCGGTAACCCTGCGCATATTCTCAAAAAACGAAATGGAGCTTTTGCTTGCCCTTGCCGGATTTGATGATGTAACATTTTATTCAAGCTTTTCTGGAAAAAAGTTTTCAAAGCAAAACTATAAAAAACTC
>JACQNW010000122.1 GCA_016202845.1 Candidatus Aenigmatarchaeota archaeon | reverse complement strand
TAAGATTAAGCCCGTCAAGAATTTTTTTGCGGTCGTAAGATTTTGTCAAATTTTTTATTGTAGTATTCTAATTTTTTTGCTACTAATTTCATGTCAAAATTAACACCTTTATCAAGAAGAAACCACAGGTCATATACATCGCGTGCTTTATCCCTAGACATGATAGCTCTAACTTTCTCAGCCAGTATTTCTTTTTCATCCATTATAAGAAGCGAAAATGCCGGAATATCAGAATAAAGTGAAGAATAATTCTTGACAACCGGCTCAATTTCTATGATTGATTTAAAATTCACATCAAATCTTACACTGCAGGGATATTTCCCCCTGAAAAGTGGACCTTGACATTTGAATTTGATAAGCATAGCATTATACATTTTTTTGCTGCTTACAGTAGAATTAATTCCAAAAATTGCAAGATCAGATTTTATAGAAGCAATTAACTGCTCTATATCAATAGGTTTTATGGCTGTGAAGTCGATATCTTCGCTAAACCTATCAAGCTTATAGAATTTGTACAGGCATGTCCCGCCTTTAAACACAAGCTCATCTTTAATATTTCGGGATATGGCTAAAAGCATAAGGTCTATAAGATACTCTTTTTCAGCATTGCCAAGGCTGATGCCTTTTATTTTAGCTTTCTCCCTTAATTCATTTTCGTTTATCATAATTCAGGTCTCCAATTAATGGTAAGTTTCCATCTTTTGTTTTTCTTTCCTGCCGATCGTGTAGACCAGTTAAGCGGTATGCAATTAAGATCAAGCATTTCCAGCAATTTTGACGCGTCTTTGCCATAATTTTCAATCAAATACCCTATGCGCTTTGCTGCAGATATGTTGCCTGCTTTTTTTGTATAATCAATAAGCTTATTGTAGTCCAACTCATCACTTGATATAGCTTTTGCAACTTCGTCAAATGGCGTATTTTTTGCAAGAAGGCAGTCAATAATTGCCTTTTCCTTTTCAGCAATCATTATATCAAAAGCCCCATATCTGATCTTTGAATAGCCCCAAAACTGTTTCAATTTTGTAAAGCTTATGGTTGTGCCATTGAATATTATGTTTTTTTTGGATTTTGGAATAGCTATCATGACTTGTTCAGGAAGCTGTTCTGTTAGCCCGTAAAACTTTAGTGCCGTCCAGAAACTTATATAAGAAGGCACAGCTATGCAAGAAGCAAACTCAATCACATCGTCATAAACAGTATATTTCCCGCGCTCTACTTGTTTTATAATTCCATCTTTCATCAGCCTGTACGCGACGACCTTTACATATTTCTCGTCTTTTCTAAGCAATCGCGCAAGATCATTTATGGTAAAAAGCGGGTATTTGCTTAGGGAAGCGGCAAGTTTGATAGTTTTCATGCATACTAATATCACACCTAGTTTAAATATTTTATTGTATTATAGTAATCAAATTTGATTACTGTGAATAAACAGTTTATTAATGCTGTCGTTATTTCTATTATTTTTAATCTAATTTTCTAAGTGCAAATACGCCGTAATTCATGCTGCTCCTGTCAGGCTCATAATCAGGAATGGTCGGACCAAGTGCAAACCCAAGTTCCAGGTAAAGCCTTAGAATAGGATTGTCAATTTCCCCGGATTTCACTAATCTAAGATATTCTTCGGCACTGATGCCTCTTTTATCATGGCGTCTGTATCCTGGCATTCGCAACACAGAAGCCCTGCGTTCCAGTTCATGATTTCTAGTGAGTTCTAAACTGTCTTCGACTAGACGCCTTCCAATGCCTATGCCTTGGTGCTCAGAAGCAACAGCAGTCGAAGTCACATAAAGCGCGTTAAATTGATCCGAACTTCTAAACAAATCAAACAATCCACGGTAATGATCTTTGCGGTTTTGGATAAGCTGCTTGATTAAAGCTTTTTCGTCACTCAGTTCTAACAAGGCTGGCACGCACGTGTAGAAGCCAACTATGCCTGCTCTTGTTTCTGCAACGCGTATCAAAAAAGTTTCAAGCCTGTATTCTAATACGCTCAAATGGGCCTGCAGTTCTGGAGGATAGCTGCGCTTTTCAATCCTTCTTATGTCATGCAAATCATATGCCATGGCATTTCTTATTCTAAAATTCATTTTTCATGCTTGTATGAAACGCTTAAAAGTAAGATTTAACCTTTCTTCCATTAGTATTATTTGTGGTCAGATGCAGAAGTCGGAAATTTTCAACTACTATTCCTCGGATTATGTTGCAGAGCAGCTTGCAATTAATGCCCAGAGCAGGGAAGTGGCTTGTTGTTTTGAAAGCGGCGCGTATGACCAGAGGCCTTCTGTTTTGCAGTACAAGTCAGATATAATGCCTCTTGTAAAAAAGGGAGTAACTTCTTTTCATTATTCTGTCGAGCACTGGACCAGTCCGATGGCCCTGAGCACGGGCATGCAGGCTTCAAGGTACCATGAGCTTAGAAAGGGATGGGACCTGATAATAGACATGGATTCCAAGATTGGGATGATAGGATCCCAGCTCTGTGCTGCTGAAATCATAAAATTCCTGAAGAGAATGAAAATCCAGAACGCGGGAATCAAGTTTAGCGGCAGCAGGGGATTTCACATATGTCTTACATGGAATATGTTTCCTAGGGAAGTCAATTTCAAACCGCTTGAAAACCAATATCCTGACGTACCTCGTATACTTGTTAATTTCATAAGGGAAAACATTAAGGAAGATTTGATGAAATCTTTGTTGGCAGCCAAGCCTGCCAAGGAGCTTCTTGAGCTGATAGGAGAAGCGCCTTCTGAGCTTTCTCCTTTTTTCTTTGTGGACGTTGAAAATACATGGGGATCAAGGCATATGTTTCGCGCGCCTTTCTCACTGAATGAAAAAAAATGGCTTGTTTCTGTGCCGATAAATGAAAACCAAGTAAAGGATTTTTCAGAAAGCATAGCATTGCCAAAAAATGTCGAAAAGCAGAAGCACCCGTTGTTTTTCAAAGGTCAGGAAAACGAGGCAGAGGGGCTGCTTATACAAGCCATGGACTGGTATTCAAAGCAGCCAAAAGAGGAGAAAAAAATCTCAGAAAAGAAAGTGTCCTACGAGAATAAGATACCCGAAGAACTATTCCCCCCCTGCATTAAGCTTGCTTTTGGCGGGCTTGCTGATGGAAGAAAAAGGTCTGTTTTCCAGTTGGCAAATTTTCTTCGCATGATGAACTGGTCATGGCCTGATATAGAGGATCGCATGCTGCAGTGGAACGAGAAAAACAGCCCTCCACTGCAGACCAACCTTATACTCACACAAATTCGCTCTTACATGAGAAATGAATACAAGCCGGGAAACTGCAACAGCGGCCAGTTCATAACATCCATAGGCTTGTGCCAGCCTGATGCCATTTGCAAAAGCAACGGAAATAATATCACAATAAAAAACCCTGTCGCTTACCCGATCAGGATAATATCCAAGAGGAAAAAAGAGAGGCAAAAAGAAGAACAACGAACTGGTGACAAAGCAGGCAATAATAAAAAGAAAGGACTCCCGCAATACAAATGCTCGCGCTGCGATTCGGCCTATGAAAACATGAAAGGCCTAAACATGCACATCGGCAGAATGCATGGCGAACAATAAATATTTACAACTACAATGAATTGAAATGGAATTATTGTTTAAGAAAAGGCGGCAGAAAAAGAGAAAATTCCTAGAAGTGAAACCTTGGAACTGGGGCAAAGGAACTGAAAAAAGCAGCAGTGAAATAGACAAAATTCTTTACAAATGATTGATTCATAGCAGCTTAAATTTGATAATTTTGACCTCTGTTTGTGGTGTAACTTTTACATTATAGTATTTTTCAAAAGTTTTGAGCATCTCTTCTTCTGATCTTGAAGATTCATGACCTTCTTTGTCTTGATCTGTCATTCTACCAAAAGTTGTTATTTTGATGAATGTTGTTATTGCTTTGGCAAACTCTCTGCTATCTGTGTAGCAGAGGGATAGATGGTCGCCAACAACTATGTCTTTTTCATCATTCAACCGCCATGTAGCCGTCTTTGAGCCATTTAGAATTTTTTCAGGAAGTCCGTCTGAGAATTTCAAAGTCTTCATAACCCAATCTTAGCTCATAATCTTTAATAATTTATAGGCATCTTTAGAGCATGCTGACATTCGAAGCAATCAGGGAGCTTGAGAGGAATGAAAAGAACAGCCGTAAGC
>JACQNW010000119.1 GCA_016202845.1 Candidatus Aenigmatarchaeota archaeon | reverse complement strand
GTCTATTGGTGGTCAAAATGAAATGTTTAATATGCAATAAGAAAACTGGAATTAACAGATTAAAATGCAAGATGTGCGGCATGTCTGTTGCTGTAAACTATACTTATGCAGAACATTCTTTCTGTTCAAAAAAATGCGTTGATGCATTTTCCAATATATTGATGCACAAAGAAAACATTGAATTGTCGGAGAGAGAAATAGTTTTATAAAAATAATATCCATTCTGATACTGCTACATACTTTATGCGGCAAGGCAATTACTATAGTAATGTACTTGCGGGTGTGGGTTTTATGTATGGGGACGCGAATAGTCCATGCAACTGTTCTGATGAAAAGGCTTTTGACACACTCGTTGGACTCCTTGACATTCTTCACAATAACCATGCCGACACTGCTGTAATCGAACTGGCTGACAAGTGCAAAGAATCTCTTACAGACAAACAGAGATCAGAACTTTTTGAGCATATTGTTCATTACAAAGATGTTGATTATCACAAGAGCACAAGGATTATCTGGGACAATGATTACTTTTAAACCTTAACTACGCAAAAATTTAGGGTATAATTCTATAGAAATGTAATTTTACGAATAGAAACAAGTCAAAAAGTCTTGTATGCATTAATCCATTAGGGAATATGAACGAAATTAAATTACCTCTAGTAATCAATATATTCCCTAAAAAACTGGGGAGTTAAGGTTTTAAAGTCTAAATGTCACATTCTTTTATGACGTATGAAAAGAAAGAAGACCTAGAATATAGAGGCGAAAGGCCTAAAGATTATTATATAGCGCCTTCTAAAGAAGAAGAAAAAGAAGACCAAAAACTTCCCAGTTTTAAAGAAGTATTCAACGACTTGCCTAAGAGCGGGGCAATAGCGATGTTTCCTGAATATTATGCGGGCGTGCTATATTTTTCTTCATTGGACAGCTTTGTATACGCCGTTGATGCAAAAAGCGGCATAATGATCTGGAAATTCCAGACAGCCGGTCCATCAATGTCCGTGCCTCTTGTTCATAAAGGCAAAATTTATTTTGGCTCTACTGACGAATACTTTTATTGTCTCGATCTGACAGGAAAGCTGCTTTGGAAAAAACATACAGGGGACATGATAGTATCGTCGCCTATTGGCATCGGCGATAAAATTTTTATACTGAATGGCAGCGGATATTTTTTCTGTTTTTCAGAGGACGGCAAAGAGTTATGGAAATTCAAGTGCGGAGATGGATCTCCTGGCATCCCAAGCACGATAAACAGCCTTATTTTTCTTGGATCTTATGATTCCCACCTTTATGCATTGAACTTAGATGGTGAATTAAAATGGAAATTCAGGGCTGGCGAGCGGATAGGTTCTCCTGTTATCATGGAAAACGGCAAAACTATCATCTCTAATTTGAAGAGGAGCTTTGAAAAGCCGCCGCAAGCAAATAGCCCAAAATTATACAGTCCTTCTTATGATAACAATATTTATTCGTTTGATGAGCATGGTAAAATTTTATGGAAATTTAATTGTGGCAGCTCAATAACAGGCGGCATAGGCGCTGCCAATGGAAGCATCTATGCCGGTGGCGTGAATGGATTTTTACACTCTGTAGACGCTTTTACAGGAAAAGAGAAATGGATATACAGGACAGGCGGTATTATAACAAGCGGCGCTGAAATAAAGGACGGATATGTCTATGTCACGTCCTTTGACCAAAAATTGCATTGCATAAAAGAAGATGATGGTTCGAGAATATGGGACTTTCTGACAGGCGGACCAATAGTTGCAAGACCTGTAATAATAGAAAATAAAATATACTTCGGATCTGCCGACAGTTTTCTTTATTGCATTGATCTGGAAAATAGATCTGTTCAATGGGCATTTAGGACCAGCTTAGTGACCTCTGGACTGGAAGAAAAAATAAAATCATTTGTAAACGCCATTGCTGAATATGACAAAAAGATATTCAAGGTCTGGAGGCCTGAGACAAGCACAGGCAAAGCTGCGGCAAGCGCCGTGCCAGAAGGATTTTCATTCGGCGGGGAAGAAGTTTACAAATCGTCAACAGGCGGTTACAAGTCTGGAGACCTAAGCTACTTTGGCAAGAAGAAGCCGTACAAACACTAACTTTCATTGACTTCTGACATGTCACTAAAACCAAGACTATATGGTTCCAAAGATCTGTTAGCAGGTCCATGCATAACAGATTTCCATGTTGCTACTGGATTGATCAAAATAAACGGAAGAGACATTGTTACACCTACTAATTCATAAAAAATTCCATATCTTTTTGCAGCTTTGTATTCAGCCTCCCATATTTCTGTAAAATGCTTATTTGGATAAGCTTCGTCAGGTTTTCTGATATCAGTGTAAGCTATCCCTTTTCCAAAATCCAGTGTTTCGTGAACAACTAACGCTCCATTATACATATTTGCATGCATTTCTATGGCATATTGGTAAAGATCTCTTATTTCATCAAATAAACAGAGAGTATCATTGACCCATTTAGGAACCCTATCAAACATTTCTGTAGCTTGTGTAAAGCGTTTAAAAAACTTTATTATAAACCGCAATAATTAAAATCATGGCTGAACGCTTTTTATGTGACCTTCCTCTGGGGAAAAGATCGCAAAATATAATTAACAGAGACAAGAAAATTGTTTCCGGATGCACTACAAGAGACTTATCTATAGTCATAAAAGACGGAAAGGGCTGCTATCTTACAGATGTGGAAGGACGGCGCTACCTGGATTTTGGCGCAGGCATTGCAGTGATGAATGTCGGCCATGCCAATCCTGAAGTGCTTGCAGCTGTTAGAAAACAGGCAAATCACATGACGCATGCTGGTTTTGCTGATTTTTACCATGAATTGCCTGTCAGATTTGCCGAGACGTTGGTGAAGACAATTAATCACCCTAATCTCAACAATGTTTTTCTTTCTAATTCAGGCACAGAAGCTGTTGAAGGTTCTTACAAATGTGCAAGATGGCATACAAAAAAGAAACGAGTTATTGCATTTAATGGATGCTTTCATGGCCGGACTATGGGAAGCCTGTCAATGACAAACTCAAAGAAAGTGCAAAGAGAACGCTATGCTCCGTTTCTTCCTGTAACTCATGTGCCTTATCCATACTGGTACAGGATGAAAATGGAACCTGAGGATGCAAGCAATTTCTGTCTTGACAAACTGGAAAATTCAATGAAGAAGAACAATGATACAGCAGCATTATTCATGGAAACGATACAGGGCGAGGGCGGATATGTTGTTCCTCCAAAGAGCTTTGTGAAAGGCGTCAGGAAACTTTGCACAAAATATAATATTCTTTACTGCGATGATGAAGTTCAGTCAGGCGGTTTTCGTACAGGAAAATTCCTTGCAATAGATAATTTTGGCGTTACGCCTGACATTGTTTCTATGGCCAAGAGCATTGGAGGTGGAATGCCGTTAGGAGCTACAATAAGCAGCAGGAAAATAATGGACTGGGTGCCTGGCGCTCACAGCAATACTTTTGGCGGAAATCTTGTCAGCTGCGCAGCTGGGATAGCTGCGCTGAACTACATGAAAAAGAAAAAGCTTGGGCAGAATGCGCACAAAATCGGCAAGCTTATTATGAAACGTTTGGAGGAGATGAAGGAACAATATGAAATCATTGGAGATGTCCGTGGACTTGGCCTGATGATTGGAATAGAAATAGTAAAAGACAAAAAATCAAGAACGCCTTCTGTACAAGAAAGAGATGCAATACAATGCGAAGCCGCGCGAAAGGGAATGATACTCTTGGGCGCAGGCAAAAGCGTCATAAGATTCTGCCCACCGCTTGTAATAACAAAACAGGAAGCTGAAAAAGGGATGGATATTTTTGAGGAATCAGTAAGAAAGGTAAGTTTTAATAGTTATTAAGATTTATTACTTCTATGCAAGAGAAAATTCTTAACTTTACCGTTTTAATAGAGCAAGATGAAGATGGCTTGTATGTAGCTAAGGTACCAGATATAATGGGCTGCTCTACACAAGGCAAAACAGTAGAGCAAGTTTTGGAAAGGGCAAGAGAAGCTATTCAGGTTTGTCTTGAAGCTGACGAAGAAGACCACAAACCGTTAAAGTTTATTGGAATTCAACAAGTTGAGGTAAAGGCATGACAAAGCTTGTTCCTATTTCTCCAAATAAATTAATTAAAATTCTTGAAAATCTGGGTTTTCGCAAAGTTCACCAGGTTGGTTCTCATATTCGTTTTATACATCCAGATGGCAGAAGAACAACTGTTATAATGCATGGAAATGAGGAAATAGGTGCTGGATTGCTTAGCGATATTCTAAAGCAAGTTGGGTTAAGCAAAGAAGAGTATGAGAAATTAAGAAGAGAAGTTTGATATGAAAAAGAAACTCGGCAAAAAGAAAACACGTCTAAAAACGCCAAACATAGACAAACTTATTATCCAGAAAAGAGATGCCCGCAAAGGAAAGAAGTTTGTCAAATACTGCCCTCAATGCGGCAGCACTGAATATGAAATACTGGGACACACTTACAGCATAAGATACAAGTGCAAGAAATGTAAATATTTTTCAGACTCGTTTCCTGAAAAAGAGGTGTGAAATTATTTAATCAAATCAACCATATAATCATATTTATGTTCTTCGATTATAGAAGCTGTGTCGTATTCTTTAATGATATCTGAAAATTTCATTCTTATTTGTGTTATTATTTCGTCAAAGTGTTTCAGATTTTTTGCGGCTATGCTTGTTGTTATGTCCCATTTACCTGTTGTTTTTGCAACATATACAATATTTGGATTTGTTTTAAGAAATGATAAAAATGTCTTTTCTTTTTGTTCTGTTAGGTTATGTAAAACGAAATTCACAAAACTATAAATCTCATAGCCTAGTATAGAAGGATTTAACACAGTGTGAAAAAAACGTATTGCCTTTTGCTTTTGCATTTTATTTATTCTATAAAGCACGCTGTCTCTTTGGATATTTGTTTTTCTGCTTATATCAGCCACTGATAGGCGAGCATTTGTGCTTATAACTTCCAGTATTTTCTTATCTTTCGTGTCGAGCTTTGCATTTTTTCCATACTCTATTAAATCTCCCATATTTACTTATTATACTGGAAAAGTATAAAAAGCTTGCGTTTTTTACGCATTTTTTCTACAATAAGTTCATACAATACGCTGTTCATATAATGATAGGTGATATCTATGGGCATATATTTGCTTGCAGCAGCTGGAACATTAATGGCGTTTGGAGATATTGCGCTTGCTGCTTGGTCAAAAGAAGGACAGCTGCACTTAATGGTCGCTGGCCTTCTCTTGAATGTTCTAGGCATTGCTGTTTATGCGTGCACTCTTGGGACAGAAAATATTGGCGCTGCTACTGCAGTCATGCTTGGCTTGAACATACTTATGGTGACAGTCTTTGGGTCACTATTCTTTGGGCAGGCTCTTGGTGTAGCAAGAATTGCGGTAATAATTATGCTGGTTATGAGCATATTTTTTGTTGAGGCATTGGGGTGATGTGATGGGAATAAGATTGTCGCAGAGTGTTCCTGAATATATGCGAATGTGTTCAAGAAACACTGAATTCAGAAGACTGGCGCAAAGAGAAGTTGGCTTTGTAGATCCAGCAACTCTTTGGGGTGTTTTGGAAGAAAATAGCAGATATGCTGATTTTGTTAATTTTTCAAGCAGGTCTGTTGGCAACGAGGAAAAGGTTTATATAGCGCTTGTGGGTGCGCCATCATGCGTTTCACAGCAGCTTTTGGAAAGATATGAAGAACATGGTTATCTGGAAATGGAAGATGTGTACGCTGCATATAGAATTGATTACTTGGCAAATGATGCTTTGTTTAATCCTTGGGAGGAGTGTTGATGTTAGTCTCAAAAAAACTATATTTCAAGCCTATTGTTAGGAGAGACAGAAATATCACATATGAAACAATTGATGGAGGACCTTTCCTGATTGAGGATCATGATACAGACATGCGTTCCTATGGTTATAACTGGCAAGACGCTCTACGACAACATGAAATTGGTTTTATGAATGTGAAAAGATTTGTGGATTGACTGACTCATAAAATTTTGTATTTCACTTACAATCTATTTCCTCTTGGAGGATTGTTCGCCTATGTATGTGTAAGCGCTGTAAACTGCTGATACTGCTTCGCCGACGCCGGTGATTGCCTGCTTGAATTTTGTGTCTACGACGTCGCCGGCTGCATAGACGCCAGGCACGTTTGTGCTGGATGTGCGGTCTATTATGATTTCTTTTTTGATGTCTACTTTCACGCCAAGCTTTACTGCGAGATCTGACAATGGTATGTGGCCAATTGCTACGAACAATGCGTCAAGAGGAAATTCATTTTTTCCTTTATAGGGCTTATCAAGGATGACGGATTTTACAAACTTGTCGCCTTTGATTTCTTTCACATTTGTGTGGTTTATGATTTCTATCTTTCCTTCTTTTATTTTTTGCTGGACTCGTTCCATGTTAACCGGCTCTGGATGAATTTGTTCTCCTCTGTAGATTATGTAGACTTTTTTGCCGTATTGTGTCAGCACAAGGGCGTCTTTCGCAGCGCTGTCTGAGCCGCCAACCAAACCTATTGCTTTTCCCTTGAAAAAACTTCCGTCGCACAACGCACAATAATGAACGCCTCTATTGGCAAATTGCTCTTCACCTGGCACGCCTAGCTTTCTCCATTTTGTGCCTGTTGCAAAGAGTACTGTTTTTGCATTGACTGTTCTTCCTGATTCTGCTGTAATTTTAAATATATCTTTGTTTTTCTCGATATTGCTGACGAGCTCTTCTTCCATCTCAACTTCATAGTCCATTGCGTGCTCTCTTACCTTGTCTGCAAGTTCCTGGCCTGTAAGGTGCTTGAAGCCTGGATAATTTTCCACTACGTCTGTTGTAACTATAACACCGCCCATCTTGTCGCCAAAAAGGATTGTCTTCATCCTGAAGCGGCCGGCATACATTGCTGCTGCAAAGCCTACTACTCCTCCGCCTATTATTGCTATGTCATAGACTGAATCTTTAGTTACTTTTTTTGTTGGCTTTACTTCTTTTTTCTTAGTTTTTTGCGGCATAAACATCATCTCTTTTTGGGTCTTAGGAAAACTAATATTTTATTTTTAAAACTTGCAAAGTCTTCAATGTCATTTTTCAGAAAATTGTACACAAGCTCGTCGTCAACTTCTGAATATCTATGAACCAAAATATTTCTAAACCCTTTCATAGTCTTTAGCTTATTTGCCATGTCTGTTGATATTATTTTTTTATCTTTTAGCTTGTCAAACATATCATCTTCGTCTGATGGCGCGCCAAGCTTTAGTTCTTTGGTCAGCAGGCTGCATATGTCTATTATACATTCTATGGATATCTGCAGCAGGCGCTCGCAAATCCTTCTTGTCTGTTTTGTATTCATATAAAACTCAAGGCTTTTCGGAATAACACCTCTAAGCTCTTTGTTATATGACTCTAACTCATCAATTTTTTCAAGTATTCTTAGTTCATCCATATTTAACCGCCTCCAAATAACTCTCGTATATGGGTTTGAAATCCTCGTATTCTTTTATGAAAGATGCTGCTATGTCATATAGCTTATTTTCATCCTTGCAGAGGATTATTTTTCCTTCCTTGAGGACTTTGTGCCTAATATGAATCGGCAGCTGCTGGAATATTTTTATGTCGAAAATGCTTTTTGCGCCTTTCAAATACGAAAGCTTTTTTTTTGACATATCAAGGTTGCTCTTTTTTTCTTTCAGAAATATGCACACATCTATGTCTTTGTATTTCTCCTTTCTGGCAAAACTTCCAAATATTGCTAGAGCTACGACTTCTTCGTCTTTCTTTGCTTTTTCTATCAATGGCATCATGTTCTTGTGCATGAATATAGTTATGTGAAAAGGCATTAAAATAAGAAATACAATTAGTGAAAATGGCTAAAATACTTGACGTGCCGTTCAAATTCCAGAAATCTGAGAACAGCTGCTTTCCGACCTGCATAAGCATGGTTTTGAAATACTATGGCAAGAATATCAGGCCTGAGCTTCTTTACAAAGAAGGCAGGCTTCCTGGCAATCCTTATAATTGGGATGCTGCTCTTGCGCCTTTCATAATAAAGAAATTTATTGACAATGGCAGACCTGTTATTGCAACTGTAAGAACAGACAAATTTTACAAAAGGGGCTATTATTCAACTCACTTGATTGTAATTGTAGGGTATGATTCTGAAGGATTTTATTATCATGATCCATCGCCAACTAGTGGAGGAAAATGGAAAAAGATAACTTATGCTCATTTTAAATCATCTTGGTGGGATCTTGGTGATTTGTCAAAGAGATGTATGATAATTATTATGCCAAAAAATGGCTTATTTATTACAAATCCATAATAAGTTATGGACTTTTCTTTGAACAGAGACCAGAAGGACGTTTTGGACAGGGTAGAAGAAGCCTGCGGCTTGCTGAGGAAGAAAGAAGAACAATCGTGGCACGCAGGCGAGATAAATGCCGAGCTTGAAAAGACACTAAGAAAATCAAGGCTCGTCAACTTCCCTTTGTCTGCCAAATACGGAGGGGAAGGCGGGGATTTTTTGCTTTATGGCATGATGCTTGAGCGCATAGGGCAGGAAGGTCTTTCACCTCATTCATTCTTGCTTTCACATGATTCTTCAGCACTAATCATGCAGAATCATGCAACAGACGACCAATGCGCAAGCGTGCTGAGGAACACACTGGCTTCGCCATTCAAGGGACATTTTGTAAAGTATGACAAGGAACCTGGAGGCTATGTGCTCAATGGGGAAAAATCTTTTGTCATAAATGCACTTTCATCTGACATACTAACGGTTTTTGCAGACGGACAGCACGGCAGAACGGCTTTTATGGCAAGAAAGGGTGACGGAGTTCATGTCGAAAGATTAACACAAAACGGCCTTAGGAGTGTTGATCTTGGAAAAATAAAGCTCATAGACTGTTTTGTACGAAAGGAAAATATAATTGGCAATGAAGGATTTGGTTGGAAGATTGAGGAAAATCATGTTAATTTAGTAAAATTGATTTCTGCTGCTGGCTATGTTGGTGCTGCAAAAGATTGTATAAGCGAATTAGATAAAATACCAAACAAGTTGAAAGCAAATGTTGAAGCCGCATCCCTGCTTGCAAAACAGGCATTTTTCCTACATGAACAATCTAAAAGCAACAAACATCTAACTTTAAAAGCAAAAGAGCATGCGGATTTGGCGAATATATTTTCCTACAAAACTGCACTGAACACTGCAAAATATGGCGTTTCCAAATCAGGAAATGAAGGCAGGTCAATGCGCCATTTCATGGATCTTGCTATTGCGCAGTATAGTTAATTTTTCCTGACATCATAGTGTATTTGGAAAATACCTGATTTTAATTTTCTGGTTTTAACAAGTCTTAGTTTTGCCTCGAAGGCATTCTCAGCGAAAACACTAATGCCTTTTCCTAGCACATAGGGCTCTATGTTAAAAATTATTTCATCTATTAATCCCGCCTTCATAAATGCGCTATTTGTTAAAGAGCCGCCTGACAGTAGAAGTTTATTGAAGCCATTTTCTTTTGCTTTTAATAGGGCATCTTCAGGCGAACTAGCTATAATGCACTCATCACCAAATTTTATCTGAGCATTTTTGGACACAATTATTTTTTTAGAACTAGCTAGGCTTTTCATATATTTTGCGTCCCACGACTTTACTGCATCGTACGTTTTCCTGCCATAAATAAGGCAATCATGTTTTCTCAATAATTTCAAAAATGTTTTCCAATTTTCATGAGATAAAAAGTCTTCTTCACCATTTTCTCTTGCTATCATGCCATTGGCTGACATGGCCATTAAAAGTAAGACTTTCATTGCAATAGTTTGATAAATAAACTAAAATAGGTTTCCTAAACAAGATACGGAGCTTAAAAAGATATTGTTTATACTAGAAAAATGTTTGCGGCACTGAGAAGATTGGCTGGCGGGTATGATTTATCGCCTATTTCTGTTGTAAATCTGCTTAACCATAGAGGCTTTGATGTCAAAGTGAGGCATTTTGCTTATCAGACAGACAGGTTTCCAGAATATATGAGCGGTTATTTGTGGGATGAGGAGTGGCCTGGTTTGATAGAAGAGCTTAGGCGAAGAAGAACGCCTGAGACTAGTTATAATATTTCCAGGCTTTACTTTGAACAGCGCGCAGAAGAAGCCGAATTCGCTAGAGGCAGGATAAATTATGGGATTCAAGTTGCTTCAAGACTTGGAAAAAAGGTAAACAGGGTCGCTGGCATAAGAGTTATTGGAGCTGAAAGCAGGCTAGAGGCGAGATCTAAAGAAAGGGGTATACGAGATCTTGATCTAAACATAACAGTTTACGAGCCTGTAGATACGAATGATGTGCAGAAAATAAACTCTATAAAGCAGCAGGCTGAGGAAAAAACAGGAATTGAGGTTGATGTTTTGTGTCCAGGGTTGCCTCTTACAGATGCAAATATGGAACACACGATGGCTGCCGATTATCCGCTTTATTGCAGGGGTTTTCCTATTTTTTGGAGAGAGGAAAGATATTTGGATCATGTATTGGAAGGACAGAATGAATTTTTTGAAATCAGAATTCCTCAGCTAAGAACATTCATGAAAAGTTTTGAATTACAATAAATTTTCAGACTTCGAGCATTATGTCGTCGCCTTCAAGCTTTACTGCAAATGACTTTACCTTTGCGCCTGGGGGCATGACAGATGAGCCGTTCTGCACGTTGAACTTCCAGCCATGGAAGGGGCATGTCACTACATTGCCTTCAAGCATGCCCTCGCCCAGCGGGCCACCCCTGTGAGCGCATGTATTGTCTATTGCAAAGAACTGGCCGTCTATATTGAACAAAGCTATCTCTTTTCCACCGGCGCTGACAGTTTTTCCTTCGCCTGATTTTACGTCGTTTTTTGATGCCACTTTAACTAATGTCATTTTCTATACTTGACACAAGTGTTTTAATGCTTTGTTAGGAGACTAAAAGCATGCCAGAACTTGCAAAAAAGAAATGTGTGCCGTGCGAGGGCGAAGCAATGGACGCCAGAGGCGTCGGTACACACGCGCCTCCGATGTCCGACATCGAGGCGGAAAAGTTGCTTACAGAGCTTAATAATTGGAAGCTTTATTCTGGCAAGCTTTCAAAAGAGTATTCATTTGCCGACTTTAATGAAGCCATAAAATTTGTAAACAAAGTTGCTGTCATTGCAGAAGCTGAAGGACATCACCCTGATGTAACAATAAGCTACAATAAAGTAAAAATAGAGCTTATCACTCATGCAATTGGCGGATTAAGCGAGAATGATTTTATTCTGGCTGCAAAAATTGATGAGCTATGAACTACAGAAAAGCTGTTGCTGAAGATACTCAGGAAATGGAAGAACTTATTCTAACTGAAGGTCCAAATGAATGGAACCATCTGCCTGAAGATGAAATAAGAGAACATCTGCGCGACATCGCAGAGGGAGAAACAGAAGCTGTGCTGGTTGAGGAAGACCGAAAAATCGTCGGCTTTGTTTCTTATGTCTGGGGCAAAATTTACCCACAATACGAGCCTGAAGAACTGAAAGACAGGGATCATGGATATATTTCCGAGGCTGTTGTTCACAGGGATTTCAGAAGAAGATGTGTAGGGCACCACCTAATGAGAATGGCAATTGAAGAACTTGAAAGGAAAGGCATCAAAAGGGTTTATGCACACAGGCATGAGGAAAATGCAGCGTCTGCAAGACTTATGGAAAAAAGCGGTTTTGAAATCGCAGATACTTTTATAACCCTGAAAGGCGGCCTCATGGCAGCAGGAAGACTACTGTTTGCAGGTATGTTGGGTAATTAAAATTACTAAAAGCATATATGCGCATGGTGGAAAAAACCGAAACAATAGAACTCAACGACCAGTTCAGAAAAGCTCTAAACCTTATGGAAAACACAGTAAAAAATGTTTTCATCACAGGCAGGGCAGGCACAGGCAAATCCACGCTTCTTGAGTATTTCAAGAAAACAACAAAGAAAAAACTGGCAGTGCTTGCGCCGACAGGCGTTGCTGCTGTCAATATTGGCGGTCAAACTATTCATTCCTTTTTTAAATTCGGGCCTGATATAACGCCTGAAAAAGTCAGAAAACATGACGATAGTGCAGAACTCTACAAGGCCATTGAAATGATTGTGATAGATGAAATCTCTATGGTCCGTGCAGACCTTTTGGACTGCATTGACAAATCGCTAAGGCTAAACCGCGCTGATAAGAGGCCTTTCGGCGGCGTGCAAATGGCTTTCATAGGCGATTTATACCAATTGCCGCCTGTTGTCACAGGTGCGGAAAGGGAGATATTCCACACCCACTACAAAAGCCAGTATTTCTTTGATTCCAATGTATTCGGCAACCTTGATATGGAAATGATAGAGCTGGAAAAAATATACAGGCAAAAAGACCGCAGGTTTATTGACATCTTAAATGCCATACGAAATAATTCTGTTAAGCCATCCCAGCTGAATGAATTAAACAGGAAACTGGATCCTTATTTTGAGCCAAAAACAAATGATTTTTACATAAATCTGACAACAACGAATGACATGGCATATATAATAAATGCAAGGGCGCTTGCGAAGCTAAAACCAAAAACTTTCAGTTACAAGGGAAGAATAAAAGGCAGCTTTGACATGAGACATCTGCCTACGGACATCAATTTGAAAGTAAAGATAGGGTCGCAGGTCATGCTTTTGAACAATGATTCTGCAGGCAGGTGGGTGAATGGCACTGTCGGGAAAATTGCAGATATCAGAAAAAAAGAGAAGGAAGACAGAATAATAGTGGAAACCCAGAAAGGGCATTTTGTTGACGTATCTCCATACACATGGAAAATGTACAATATGTTATTCAACAAAGAGACTGGCGGCATTGATTCTGAAGTCTTGGGCTCTTTTACACAATACCCGATAAAACTAGCTTGGGCAGTTACAATACACAAAGGTCAGGGAAAGACTTTCGAAAAAGTTATAATAGACATAGGAAAAGGCGCTTTTGCGCACGGCCAGACATATGTGGCTTTGAGCCGCTGCACGACGCTTGATGGCATTGTGCTCATGAAACCTATAGAAAAAAAACATATTCTTATGGACTGGAAGATAGTGAATTTCCTTACAAAATATCAATACAAACAATCTGAAAAACTTCTGTCCCTTGCAGAGAAGATAAGCACAATAGAAAGGGCTATAAAAAACAAATCTAAACTTGATATTGTTTATCTCAAATCCAGCGACGAGAAATCCAGAAGAATCATATTGCCAAGGCGCATCGGCGAAATGGAGTTCATGGGAAAACAATACATGGGCGTTGAAGGCTATTGTTTCTCAAGAAAGGACGACCGCGTGTTCCGCGTAGACAGGATTCTTGAGATGAAAGAGCAGTAAAAAAACTGATATTAAAATATTTGAAACAAAATAAAGCTTAATAGAAGCCATATATATGTT
>JACQNW010000118.1 GCA_016202845.1 Candidatus Aenigmatarchaeota archaeon | reverse complement strand
GTGTCCTGCCGTTAGACTACACTCGCTTTGCTGCTTATTTCAAAAAGTATAGTATACTACCTTTAAGTGTTTGTTTTGTGCTTCAAAGCCTAAGCTGGCTAATTAAAAAAAAGAAAAGTTGTAGAAAAAATAAAAATATTTATTCTATTTTGAGCTTCTTGACGTATTTGTTTGAAACATACGCCACTGAGTCTTTCAAACCCAAGCCCAACGCTATCGCTGCACCAAGTCCTACCGAGCCTATTATGACCAGCAAAATGTTATTCACTAGTGTTGCTGTTATGCCAAGTATTGGCAGTGCAAGTGCTATGGATACGTAGATTATGAAGAAGAATAGAACCTTCCCCACGATAACTCCCCATAGAGACTTTGTTTTCTTCATGTGGCCCTTGATGTATTCAGCGAGCACGAAACCAACTACAAATATAACAGATGCTCCGATGATTCTTGGTATGAATGCATTGATTTCTGCTACCCAAACAGCCAAGGCTGTTACTCCAAGAACTTCTCTAGATAAAGCAGCTGTTATAAATGCCAGGTATATCCACCAGCGAGCTATTACCGAAAATAGATGGCTCAAGGATATCATTGGCTTGTGTGTTTCCGAGACATAGTAGTCCAGTTTTACGCGCTCTAGAACCTCATGAACAACCCTGCCAACGATCTTGCCCACGACTAAACCGATAACGAGCAAGATTATTGCGCCCACGAGGTTTGGTATAAAAGCCACTGCGTTGGATGTCAGGCTTCCTAGTATATCAACCAAAACCATTTCATCTCCTCCGCGGCTTTTCTCACCCCATTTTTTATTTGCTTTAGGGGTTTCGAGCCTGCTTTGTTAAACGTATTTGGGAAAGGTGGTTAATAAAGATTTTTGTTCCTAAAAATCACGCCAAAAACACCTCCGTAATGCATTACATGCGTGTTTTTAGAGAATTGCGTAATTGATTTGTGGTTAGTCAATAAAAACGGCCTTGTCGCCAAATACACGTTTTAATTCCCCATTAGGATTGAAAACATGCGCTTGCTGTTCTGCCGAAGCCCAAAATTCTTCAAGCTTTGACGGATTCACAACACTAATTCCTTGCAGGAGATGCAAAAGCGAAACATCGAAATCAGAACCTTCTGATCCGGATTCTAGGTAAGCTGGAATAGAAACAGCATTGCTCCATAGTTTTGCCTCTGCTGCGTAAACTACAGCTTCTGCAGGGCAGCCTACAATGCCATGTTTCTTTTCAAATTCATGTTCTAATTCAACAGTTTCTGCTGCTTCAGAAAGAAGCATGTAGTTTGGTCCGCCTGTCGTATAATATTTTCTGTGCTCGTTTGTTTCCCTCCCCCTTCCTGACCACAAAACATCTGCAACCATGTGAGGAAAAACAATTAAAGCGCCCATCGTTCTAAATGGTGTTTTTCTTGCAGCTTCACGAAGCAAATCGTTAGGAGTAACGCCTCTATATGCCCATTCATAATCTTCAACAGGTCTTCTGCCATGCAGTTCATAAAACCAAATTCTTCTGGCAGAATACACTCCAGTATTTACAACAATTCTTGGCAAATTCGAGCCATCAAAATCTCTCGTCAGCCTTGATGAATAAGGAAGTCCCATGATAAATCAGATAGCAGAAAAGTATAAATAATTATAAGCGCCGGCGGCAGGATTTGAATTCAGATCAGCAAGCCGCAGCTTGCAAATTACCTGCATGTCCCGAAGGACACTAGCTCTCAAGGCTAGCGCAATGCCAGGATTCACAATACAAGGCGTGAACCGACGCGTAGCGTCAAATCTTTTTACCCTGCATCTTTATGCGACGCCGGCTTTAACGAACCGATGACCTTAGTCGTCTATTCATCAGAAGTTAATGTAGAAGAAGTTTTTAAAAAGGAAAAGAGCGCCGGCGACAGGATTTGAACCTGTAAGTCCTTGCGGACAGCGGTTATCTGTTGTCTTTTTCACCAACATTTTTGTACAGCGAAAAGGTCTGTTCGAGACCGCCGCAATGCCAGGATTCACGAACCCAAAGTCTTTTCTTTCCCCGAGGGGTTTCTTTTCTACAGAAAAGAAAGGGCTCTTTATGCGACGCCGGCTTAATTTTCCATCATGATTATAATGGAATGAGCGTTAAATAATTAAAGCGTGTAATAAAGAAGGTCTGAAGAAAAAAGTGAAAGATTAAATGACGAAAGATGTACCGACGCCATTGGCGTCAAAGCACACACGTCGAGGCTATTAGATGATGTTTGAGACTACAAATGGCAAAATTGACAAATTAGACAAGAAAATAAAGCGGATGGAATCTACAGTTAAAATGCTGCAGGATTCTTTTGGAACTATAACAGAAGTCGTGAAAAAAATGCAGAATCAGAATGAATCTTTGAAGAAGAACTATGAAACCCTTGGAAAAACAAAGGAAAAAATGATGGAAATAAGCAAAAGGGAAACCGGCATGCGAAGTATGTCTAAGCTCTTAGAAAGTCCACTCAACCCAATCAGGGACAAGATAAAGGAAAATGTTGATCTTATACGAGAAGTGGCTGCAGAAAGCATAATAGAAGCCGTAGAAGACGATCACGACAGTGAACAAAACAGCGCTATCGTAAATGGTGTTCCTGGTTTCAAGAGTCCGAAAACAATGAAGGAAGAGGATATAATTTATATGCTAAAAAATGGATCTGTCAGCAGCGACGAACTTGCGCATAAGCTCAGGGTCCATAAAGCACAGGTTGAAGTTTGGGCGTCAAAGCTTCAAAAAAAGAATCTTGTTGATGTAAAAAATTCCGGCAATAAAGTCTTAATAGTATTAAAAAGATCAAAATAAGTGAATTACGCTGCTGGATGCAAGCGAAAATAGTTGTTGGCGATATTAATGGGCGAAAAATACAAAAACAAGCTTATGTGCGAAATAATGGCGCAGGATGTTCTTCCGTCGCTGAGGGCTTTTATTGCAAAAGAATTGATTCTTGAAAACAAAATGAACCAAATTGCAGTTGCAGACTGGTTGGGTGTCAGTCAGCCTGCCATCTCCCAGTATGTGCGTCAGCTTAGAGGATTTAACGAAGCTCTTATGAAGCATGAGTCTGTTCACAAGGAAATAAAAAACCTCTGCGGCAAGATGACAGGAAAAGCGATAACGAAAGAAGCTATGTTTTCAGAACTTGATAGCATATGTAAAATGGCTGCGGCAATATTAATAGAAACAGAACAACAAAAACCTGGCGAAGTGCAGGAAGAAATCAAGCCTTGAATTTTAACGACCTTTCTTCTTTAGGCTTTGAAGGATAAAGCATGTAGCCTACGAGAGCGGCAACTCCTATCACAACAACTGCAATTATGATCAGCAGCAAATTCAACGGCTTTTTGGCCTCTAAAATCTCGACTGCAGTCGCATTAAGCAGGCTTTCGGCTTCGTCTAACAAAATTTTTGCCGCGAAATAATTGCCCGCCTGAATCTCCATGTCTGCCTTGCTAAGCCTGTCTTCTGCATTGTTAACCAGTGCGGCAATCTTGCCTGTGTCAATGCCCTGCTTTTCAAACTCTGTCAGATTATTTTTGTATTTTTCAAGCTGTGATGAATATTCATTGAACCTTGGAACAATATCGTTTTCAATTGTTTCTTCGCTTGGCAAAACATTTATAAAAAAACTTTCGGTGTCTGCAGCGGCTGAATAGTTTGTTGCAACGGTTGCAGTAGCCTTGTAAATATTTACATCAGCTTTTGACGGGATTTTTATAGCAACTATGAAAGTTTGTGTAATATTCTTATCCAGCACACTGACATTCTCTGGTACAATTGTGACCCAGTCGTCCAAGCCCGTTATTGTCAAAGTGATGTTTGAAAGTTTCAGATCGCCTGTATTTTTAACCATTATATTTTTTGTTGTGGTATTTCCCTGTGTTATGTTGAATGTTTCTGGAATAAAAATTATTGAAATTGCAGGTGTTTTCGTCGTATTCGCTGTGGTGTTGCTGGAAGAAGACCCGCTTCCTCCGCCACCGCTGCTGCTGCTTGTTGCAGCAGAAGCGCAAGTTCCGCTGCTGCATGTCTGGTTGCTGCTGCAGGATGTAGAACTGCCCCAGGCTCCGCTGCTGCAGGTCCTGTAGCTTGTGGAACTGTCGCAAACTTTTGAACCTGTCGTGTAGACCTTGCTCGTTCCGCTTGTTGAGGATACATTAGCATAGCAGTTTGTTACCGAAGTCTCATTGCACCAACCGGCTGAAGAGCCCTCGCTTTTTCCGTCAAAATCCAGAAAACACTTGTATTGAAAACAATCAGTATTCGCACTGCAGAAGCTCACCGTGTAGCCGAAAAGCCCTGTAGTTATGGAATTATTTGCAACAGAAAAGTTCAGGGTTCCATTGGTTTCAGCAAAGGCCAAGCCTGATAAAATTATGCACATCAGCAATACTTTCCTAAGCATAAGATCACTTTCAGCTACGGCGTAGCCCTGAGAAGCATGTTAAATGTAGACTGCCATGAATTCGATATAGAAGTTCCTACAGGAATAACCATCCGCAAGAAAACCGTGATTAAATTATTTGGGCCGGCATTTGTGTACTGTATGCCCTGTGTGATGTTGTAATCATTCATGGCATTAAATACCGTAGAATTGTTTGAAACAGACTGGTTTCTTAGCGATGCATAAAAATCAGTTCCGTTTGTGAGGGCAAGATTTATGCCGTTAGAGCCGGACCAATTGGTCATTTTAAATTGGAGCATTCCGGTGACCGTCTGTGATATGTTTATAGTTATGTTAAATTCCCAATAATCTGTTCCGTTGACAACAGCAGCGCCTTTGGAGACTTGCGTGCTGTACACGGATATTAATGAAGCAGTAGTCACGTTTGTATTGTTATTCAGGACATCTGGGGCGACGCCTGTAAGGTTGGCACCCAGAAACCTGACAGCAAATTCACTGCTGGAAATTGCAGTGCCGTTTGTATTGGCGGTCATGTTAATTATTATGTGTCCCGAAGATGAGAACAGGTTTGACCCTGTCTTGTTCACCTGCGCTATATTGTCCCTGAAGGAAAAAACAACAGTTGGCCCGGCAGCGTATGCAAGCTCAGAGCCGTCCTGCTTGACAGATGTTATGTTTGTTATATTATATCCTACAGGGAGTGTTATAGTTATGTTCTTTATCACATCCCTTCCCAGCGGGGTTATGTTTATTATGAATGTCTGGTTTGTGACATTAGTATCAACCAACCTGGGGCTCACAGAAATATTGGCATGCAGGTCCTGAACCTGAGAGCCCTGCGACTGGGAAGAGCCGCCGAACACTGTGAAATTGTCGCTCGCATCCGCTGTATAAATGCTGTAATTTGACGTGATATTTATTGAAAAATTAAGCGCGAGCGTTGCAGAACTTGAGACATTGACAAAAATCCAAACCGTGCGGTTCTGCGTCCCGTTAACAACTATGCCATTTGGAAACGATACAGTAACATTGTTAACTGTGATGTTAATAGAGTTGTTAGACCCAAAGATAAGTGTTGAGTTTCTGACATCAACAGAAGAAATATTTGTGAGGTTCAGGGGCGTCCCGCTGCTTGTGTAAAATGTAATATTAATGGATGTTATGTTAACAATGCTTCCTGAAGGGTCTGTCACGTTCAGGCTCAGGTTGAGCATTGCCGTAGGCGTCCTTGAATTTATGTATGGCGGCGCCAGCGAAGTCCCTGTTACATTGAGAAAATTGCCCGCAAAAGCCGGCGAAGCAAAGATCATTGCAATGATTAAAAGCTGCCAGATTCTCATGGTTTATAATTGGCAAAACTGCAATATATAGTTTAATATCTGGAAATTGTGTTTTATTTTGTAAAAAAGAAAATGCGCGGCCGGCGCGAATATCGCCAATCCCAACTAAATATTGTGAAGCCTCCGGTTTATTGGAGTTCACCTTCCTTTCCAAAGGGGTTGGTTTCGAACGCGCGACCCCTTGCTTTAGAGACTGTTTTTCAATTATCTCTTTTGACACGACGTCATCATAATACTGAAGTGACCGACGCGAAGCGTCAATACACTAGTATTCTGTTCACCTCCATGTCAAATAGGAGGCAAGTGCTCTATCCAAACTGAGCTACGGCCGCATATGTTGCAAGGACTTTGAACCATATTATTTCTATACAAAGTCCTTATCGTGAACTTTGACGAATTATACGTTATATAATCAAAGTTCTCAATAGTAAATTAACTACGCTTTAATGCTTATGAAACATTTTTTTGGGTATGACGCTGGTATTGGCAGGGAAAGCAAAAGGCGGGGAAATAGTAACAGTGGCGGACACGGCATGTTATGTTCGACGATTAGTTGCAGATCACTATTCAGACCCGGAACATTTATGTCTAAGAAAGGTCAGGCCAACAGGGAAAAAATCCTTAATAGGCATCTCTGGAGAGTTTCCTAACAACACCTTAGAAGAGCACTATGCATGCTTTCTGAAAAAGGTTTTGAAGAGCTTGAATTTTCAGAAACGTGGCCGTCATAACATCTCTAATGTTGCAGATAGCTAGACGCAAAGAAAAAAAGTGCTTAAACAAATACCTTCAGCTCGCCCTTTAGCAATCCCTTTATCACAGCATGGCCCACTTCGCTGTATTTTGAAACCCTTATCTGGCCGTTTTTGCCGACTGTTGCTGAAAACAAGAATTCTTCTCCTGAATAAAAGTTTGCGACTTTGCCTGTCCTTTCATCCACGATGAAAATAATATATGCTCCTGTTTCATCCGACCTGAAGCTTATTTCCTTGCCAAGCGTCTTGACCTTGGGCACAATGTCAATGTGCATGCCTATCTTCTTTTCCAGTTCAGTCACAGTCTTTCCTTTTGCGCCAATTATCTTTGGTATTATGTCATTGCTGACTTTTACCGTCACCCTGTCGTCAGATGTTATTTCCACTTCTGCAGAATGGTCAAATCGCTTTATCTCATCCATTATCTGCTTCTTTGCAAGTCTTCTCAATCCAGACTCTTTTTCCTCTTTGACAGGAATTATTACAGTCTGCTCTCCATAGCTGTATATTTCATACTCCAGATTGTTGCTCTCAAAATTCCTGACCTCGACAACAGGCCTTGCCAGATCTGCCTCAGTCATGCCTGTCGGCGTCCTTACAGTCAGGGAAAGCATTAGGACTCTTTTGACCTGGCCTGCCTCTATGTAAATGATAGTGTCAAGTACGTGAGGTATCATGCCAAGCTCAACCCTGCCCATAAACCTTTGAACAGCATCAACGGGTTCTGAAGCATGAACAACTCCAATCATTCCAATGCCGGCAAGCCTCATGTCTGCGAACACGGTAAAATCTTCTGTTTTCCTAACCTCGTCAAAAACAGTATAATCAGGCCTTACAAGCAGAAGCATGTCTGCTGTATTTTCAAACTTTCCTTTGAGCTTTGTATACTGTGTTATCTCAGGGCCAACCTGCAGGTCTCTCGGGCTTTCCATAGTTTTTACAATCTTTCCCTTTTTTTCGTAAAACTCTGCAATGGAAGCGGCAAAAGTTGATTTTCCAGAACCTGGCGGTCCTGCAACAACTATTCCCTCGCATCCCTTGTTTATTCTCTCTTTCAGCTTTTCAGACAGTGAATAATCATCTATTGTAAGCTTTGCAACAGGCCTTACGGCCGTTACCTCTATACCGTCTGAAAAAGGCGGCCTTGCTATTGCAATTCTTACGTTTCCATGCTGGACCACAGACGCAGAGTGGCCGCCGACTTCCACAAAAGAGTCGTCTTCATTCCTTGCGGCCTCCATTATCTCCTTTATTATCTCTTCAAGTTCTTCTGCGGTAAGCAAATGATCGCCTACTTTTGCCAATTCAAAGTTCCCGGGCTTTCCTTTTTTGGCCATTGCGTATGTCCCTTCTTTCATGTGCAGGCTCATGGTGTCTTTTGTTAGCATCTCTTCAAGCTTTGTCGTGACCTTCTTTTCGTACGATTTGAAATATCTCGTAGGAATGCCTTCAGCCTCGCTGACAAGCGCCTGGACGTAGTCTGCTGTATAAATTATGGCATTCTGTTCGCGCGCAACATCCATGATAAGGGCGTCTATCCTGCCGTATTTTGCAAGCTGTATTTCCTCGTACGTCTGCCTTCGGCCTGTCTTTGTTATTGTTATAAGGTCCTTTTCAAATGCCCTGATTTTCTTTATTTCTTCGAGTCCCTTGAAGCCTATTTCCCTTCCTTTTGAAGCCTGGGCCCGTAGTTCTTCAACTACGAACTCAGGTATGATTATCTCAGCTTCTTTAAGCTCTCCTTTTTGCACTAAGTCAGATAGTACGCCTGCAATAAGCACGCTTGTATCTGGTACTATTTTTTTGTTGTTTGTTTTGTTTTCTATATTTTCTATTTTCATGTAATTCATCTCCTTTTGAATTTTTGTAAAACTTCCATTTTTGGAAATCTATTTGTTGTTCTTTCAGTTATCCTGTTAGAAGCAAGCAATATTAATTGGATAAGGAAGGATTTAAAGGTATGCTAAAACCACTACTAACCAGTGCTACCGCTTATATCCATTTTTATCCTGCATTCTATATTATCAAAATCCCCACTGTTTTATATGGTTTTTAACCTACAATTATTATTGAGGTGTGGACTATGTTGCATTATATGACGTACTGCATGCAGTGTGGAGAAAAGCTTACATTTGACACAACTCACGAACAGCGTTATTGCACATCTTGCGGTGCAGTTGCAGAATCTCAGTGAATTAGTTTCTTAACATCGCTGTACTTATCCAGCAGAATATCCTTACAAACTATTTTTGCTTACCCAGCAGTTCTCTCAGTACTCCCGCATGTGATTGCGTGTTAAAGAGCAGTTCTGACGTTCTGCCTTATAGGCTTAAGAAGGCGGAACACACATGCAGGAGTACTGTCTCTATAGTAAACTTTAAATGTTTGTTATCTATAGTAAACACATGAGTAGTCAAGTATCAGGCGTACGCCTTGCAGAGAAATTAGAAAAAGAAATTCAAGAACTAGTAGAAGCAGGTTTCTACATTTCCTCGTCAGAATTCATACGCGAAGCTGTAAGGGAAAAATTAAAGAATATGAATGCCAGAAGCTTGCCAGACGAAATTGCAGAAAAAGAAATAAGATGGTTGTTGAAACAAAAAAGAAACGCAGGACAACATTTAGTAAGCACAATAGAAGTATCTCAGGAACTTTCGCTTCCTTACAACCAAGTGGATAAAATTATATCGAAAATTAAAGGCATATCAGAGGTTTAGCATGGACTCTATCACTCTTCCAATGATAAAGCTTGCAAATGGAGAGTTTTGGATACCAACTCAAAGCCTTGGTCCAAAAATACTTTTCCGTGCAACATCTATAAGACTCAAGGGAAAAGTGTCTGATCCTTCTGGCCATAAGGGTGCTTGGACGCCAGAGGCGTCGGTTCAGTTTCATGCAGAAGCAGAAGGCAGTGTAAAGTTAAGGCCTAAATTTTGGAATACGTTAAATGCAGAGCTATAATTATTTCATGTTTTTCTTCACATCATCAAGTTTATTCAGCAGAATATCTTTTTCTTCTCCTGTTTTCATGTCCCTCAATTTTGCTTTTTTGGACTTAAGTTCTTTCTCGCCGATTACTATGACATAAGGGATGCCCCTGCTGCTAGCATAATCAAGCTGTTTTGACAACGACCGCCCCATCAGGTCGAACTCTGACGAAATTCCAAGCTTTCGAAATTTATTAACAATAGAAATTACATCATTCTTCATGTTTTCGTTTACACTTATGACAAAAATCTTTGTCACAGTTTTAGGAAAATCTTTGAACAGTCCTCTTTTTTCCATTATAAAGATTACTCGATCAACGCCTATAGACCCTCCTGTAGCGGGGATTTTTTTACCGCCAACAGCTTCTGTAAGTGTATCAAATCTTCCAAAACATGCAACTGTTGGCAAAGACGAACCGACGCCAAAGGCGTCACCATACTTTTCACCAAGGGACATTTCACAAATAGGTCCTGTATAATATTCTAATCCTCGTACAAGAGACATGTCAACCTGAAAATTATTTTTATATTCGCCCATTAGATCAAGTATTTTTTCTATTTCATCTACACCCTCGGTTACATATTGCCTGACATTTTTTAAATTTTTAATTTCAATAAATTCAAGTATTTTTTTAATTTTATCTTGGTTTACTCCTTTTTCTTTTAATTCTTTCTCAACGCCATCTTTACCCATCTTATCAAGTTTGTCAATTGTTCTAAAAACATCTACATAATCTTTTACCCCAATACTTTCAACAAATGCTTGCAGAGTTTTCCTATTGTTTATTCTGAAGACAACATCATTGAGTCCAAGTTCATAAAATATTTCACAAGCTGCTCTCAAAAATTCAGCATCCGATAAAGGATTATCAGAACCAACCGTGTCTGCATCAGCCTGCCAAAACTCTCGCCACCTCATTGCACCTGGTCTGTCATATCTCCATACTTTTGCTATATGAGATCTCTTGAAGGGCAATGGCAACTTAGGATTATTTACAAAAAATCTTGCCAGAGGCACTGTCAGATCAAAGCGAAGACCAACTTCCCTGTCAGACTTGTCCTTGAAATAATATATTTCTTGTTTGATTTCTTCTCCACCGCCTTTCTTTGCAGAGAGTAAGCCCCAGTCCTCCAAGGCAGGGGTATCGAGTGGATCAAATCCGTACTTTTGATAAATTCGCCTTATGACATCTATAACAAACTGCTGTTTTAACATCTCTTCGGGCGGACTATCCTTCATGCCTCGTGTCGTCTGGAACATCTTTTATCGCCAACTAAAATGTAGGATAACTGTCTCCTTGATAATATCTGTATTCGCGTTTTAATACGCCTGTCCAGCTTTCTATTTGCCTGTACATTTCTCGCCTTAACTCTTCTGGAAGTGGGAGCAAACCTTCCACCGTTCTTTTTAAATCAAGCTCCATTTCTTCTAATGTTCTTACATAAGGATCAGTCATAATTACCAAACCTCGCTTTACTCACTATGGCTTGAGCAAGTATCTCTAGTGTATCGAGCAATTCTATTTCTGTGTCTTTTTGGGAAATGATTAGCGGCAGTTCTGTGCATCCAAGAATTATAGCCTCTGCACCAGCTTTTGACATTTTAGTGCAAACCATCTTTAGAAAAGCCTTGTCTTCCTCTGTTTTAAATCCTGCAAGTATTTTCAGTATGATTTTATTTACCTGTTTTAGTTCATTTTTAGAAGGCTGTACAATTTCTGCCGCTTCTAGTTTTTCATATAAGCCTTTCTCAGACGTAGTTATACTTGAAAGAAGCCCGACTTTCTTCAATTTTCTTCGTTTCACTTCGTAAATAGTTTCATCTATTATGTTCAATATTTTTGAATCTATGTCTAATGCAAAGAAAACAGTATTGCAAGGCACTGCTATAAGATCGCACCCTGCTTGCTTTAACTTTTCAATACCCATTTTAAGCGAAGCTTTTACCAATTCCGTATCTGCTACACTTTCTACAATATCAGGAAGAGGTAGGTTTAAAATGAATATACTAGGGAAGTCAGAATCATATTTTGCCCCATAATCCATTTGGCATAATTTTATCATCCTGTTGTAAAGCTCAGCTGTAGATTCCGGCCCCATGCCGCCCAATATGCCTATAGTTTTCCAAATTGTTTGGCTAGTCATAATGTAGGCCTCCTAATCAAAACATAATTCCCGGAAACAGAAAGCTGGAGCTCTGCTTTATCGTCTAATCCTAGAGTTTTTCTAATTTCAACCGGCAGCAAAATTCTTCCTTTAGAATCAATTTTAGCGACAAAAGTAACGTTAGTTCCATTTTCTCTGATGAACTAATCCACCGGCACCCACCGGCTTAGCCTCTTTATTTTGCATTTTTGTCACCAGCATATTGTATACCGCCACAATTACTTAAAGAAAATGTGGGAAAGCTTTTAATAACTTCTCTACTAAGTATACTAAGTGGTAAAAGTGGAGAAAACCATTAAAGTTGACGAGAATACATACAAGCTCATAAACAAATATGTTGGTGAGTTGCGTTCAGAGGAAAAAAGGCCTGTTTCCACTAACGAAGCATTATCAAAATTATTGAAAGAAAAAAAGAAAAAACGCGACATAATGGATTTTGCAGGGGCTTGGGATATGACAAATGAAGAGGAAAAGAGATGGAAAGAGGGGCTAAAGCGAGGATGGTCTTCATGGAAGAAACCAAAGCCATTTTAGACACAACCATCCTTGTGGATTTTCTCAGGAACAAAGAATCTGCAATAAAATTGATTAGTGGTTTAAAACAGACTCATGAACTTTATACAACAGACATAAATGTATT
>JACQNW010000131.1 GCA_016202845.1 Candidatus Aenigmatarchaeota archaeon | reverse complement strand
GTTAGATTCAGGGTTAAGGGCTATTCCTGTTATTCAAAAAGAAGAAATTGTTGGCGTAATTTCAGAAACTGACCTTGTAAAGACAATTGTATCTGAAAAGCGCGCAAACGAAATAGCATCTGAATGCGAATATGTTGAGCTTGAAGATTATACGGGCAAAGTAATGGAGATTATGCTGGCAAAGAATGTTTCTCGTGTACCTGTTATTCAAAACGGCAAGCTGATAGGCGTTGTAGGAACAATGGATATGATTAAGCTCTTGGAAGCGAAAGAGCCTATCAAGGATAAAGGTGTGGCTGCAGAAAAGCTTCAGCTGGAAAATGTAAAAGTAAAAACCCTTATGTCAAACCCTTATATGGCAGAGGCCAATACACCTATTGACAAGCTAAAGGACACTTTGTCAAAAAGTGAAGAAGTATTCATACAAAATGGGAGCATAAGAATTATAACACCAAAAGACCTCCTAGAGCTTATAATAGAGAAGAAGCCCAAGCGCGGGGCTTATGTTCAAATAACGAATTTGGGCGAGGAGCCAATATCAGTGACTGCCAAAGTAGACAAAATTACAGACACCTTTATAAAAAAAATATCGAGCATGTTGCAAAATGTTGAATTTTTATTTATACACATAGAACGCCATCAAAAACAGGGAAAGAAAATAAAGTATTCCGTCAGATCTAGATTTTCTACAAACTTAGGCTTGTTTGTGTCCCATTCATGGGGATGGGATTTAGTTTCTACAATGCAGGACGCACTTAATAATCTAGAAAGAGAAATTACAAAAAAACATGATATTTTGAGGACGCATGGAAAAGAAAAGATTTCTAAAAATCTAAGAAAGTCATTGTAAGTCTTCTATCCTTTTTCCTTCCAGAAACTGCTTTATCTTTTCAGGCAAGTCTTTTACCTTGACCCTTATTTGTTTCATTTCATCCCTATCCCTTATTGTTACAGTATTGTCTTTCATGGAGTCATAGTCAATAGTTATGGCTGCAGGAACGCCTATTTCATCGATCCTCCTGTACCTCCTGCCAACGCTGCCTGAATCGTCATAGAAAACAGAAAATCCAGACGACTGAAGCAGAATTTTCACTTCTTTTGCTTTTTCATTCAAACCATCTTTGTTAACCAATGGAAAAACCGCACAGTCAAACGGTGAAAGCTTTCTTGGAAATCTAATCACAGCTCTGCCCTCAGATTTCTCGCCCTGCTCTTCTTCGCCATAAAAAATGTGCATTAATGAGTAAACATTTCTGTCCACGCCAAAAGAAAGCTCAAGCACATGAGGCAGTACTTTCTTGTCGCCGACCTGAACACTTAGATCCTGCTTGCTCACTTTTGAATGGCCGGACAAGTCATGATCTGTTCTGTAATGAACCCCGCCTACTTCTATCCACCTGTCTAAAAGAAGTTCGACATCAAAGTGATACTTGTTATAAAACGCCCTTTCTTCTTTTGAAAGCTCCCTGAACCTGAAATATTTTTTTGGTATCTTTAGAACATCCAAAAAAAACCTTTGCACGAATACGGCATGGTAAACATAGAACTTTGGCAAGTCTTTTGATAGCGCTGACGCCGTCACTTCTTTTTGTTCTTTGCCATTTGCAGGCATATATGTGATTTTTTCGTCTTTTACTTCATCCCAATTTTCATGTTTCTCAATATTGTCTGGATCAAAGAATATCTGCAGCTCTGCCTGTGTGAACTCCCTCATGCGAAGCAGGGCATTTCTGGGAGAAATTTCATTTCTATAAGCCCTCCCAATTATAGCCAGACCAAGCGGCAGTTTTTTCCTTAAAACATTAAAATTTCTTGAAAAATTGACATAAACGCTTTGTGCTGTTTCAGGCCTTAGATACGAAGTAACAACATTCTTGCCAACGCCGATATTTAGTGGAAACATCATATTCAGTATTCCTGTCTCCTCCAACAATCCGCCGCATGACCTGCATTTTATTTTATGTTTTTTAATTACTTCCAGCAGCTCCTCAGGCGTCTTGCCCTCAAATTTTTCTTTCAGTTCCTCTTCGAGTATCTGGTCTGCTCTTTCTGTATGCTTGCACTTTTTGCACTTAACTATAGGATCTACAAATGATTCCAAATGACCAGATGCCACAAAAACAGGCTGAGGCATTATATTGCTTGCTTCAATTTCATAGAAGTTATCATCCTGCAAAAAATATTCTCTCCAAAGATTTTCCCATTTTCTCTTTATAGCAGCGCCTATTGGAGCATAATCATAAAAACCAGCCACTGACCCATGGATCTCAGAACTCTGCCAGAAAAATCCCCTGCGTTTTGCAAGCTCCTCTATCTTGTCATACTTGGGCTGCTTATCTTTATTTGCCATGCAAATCCATGTTGTACAATATTTAAAAACGACTTTAGACTGGAAAATTGCATTTATAAACTTTAGCTATAATTATTTTGCATGCAATCTAAGCTTAGCTCATGTAACAAAATAAGTCTAGACATTGCTTTCTTCGGATTTTTCTTTAGATAAACGCTGACTAGCACTGCTGGTTAGCATTCGATTATAGTTAGTCCGAGGAATAAAAAATGGAGATGAATGAAATGAAAGTACAAATTCAAGTTGGCCGCAGAAAACAGCAAGACTTAAAACCTGCAAGATATGAAGCATCAAACCAAAAAGAACTGATGGATAAAATACCAATAGATCAAAGAAGTTTGGTGGAAAAGGCTATGGATATGTATTGGAAAGATGTCGCCCTAAATGGACATAAATCAACCGACACCATGGCATATCCTTTGCACTCTGATGGAAAAAGAGTAACAGTATCTGTACAAGGAGAAAGAGGTATTGGATATTGGGGTAGGTTTAAGGAACAGCCAAAAGAACGTCACAGTACATACGCATGGTGAACACCTTTATAATTCAAAAAAATAAGTGATATTATGGTTTATGCGTTGACGGATGAAGGAAGAAAATACCTAAAGGGAGGTCTGCCGGAAGAGCAACTCATGTGGTCTTTGACCAAGTCAATGAGCACAGAAGAAGCAAAGGCAAAAGTCCCTAATTTCTCCATTGCGCTGCAATGGGCGATAAAAAACAAATGGGTTGAAATAAAAGACGGCTTGATTAGAAAAATCAAAGACTTGCCTGATAAATACGAGCTGAAAGAATCTCTTTTTGCCGCAGAGCAGGGGAAGGAAATTGGCAAGGATGTTCTATCGATGCTTTTATCCAGAAGGTTATTGATTGAAGAGAAGGAGACACGGGAAAAGAAAGCTGAAAAATTTGTAGGAAAAGAAATTGCAAACCTTACCGAAGACCTGATAGTCACAAAAAAATGGAAAGAAGTCACGTTCAAGCCGTACAATATAGAGTCTGTCGGACGGCCTTTGAATATCGGCAAAAGACAACCTTATACTAGATTTCTTACAGAAGTAAGAAGAAAATTAGCTGAGATAGGTTTCAAGGAACTTACATACAAGACGATAATCACAGAATTCTGGAATTTTGACGCATTGTTCCAGCCTCAGAATCACCCGGCAAGAAACTGGACAGACACATATGTGATGAAAAATCCAAAGTATGGGGATCTTCCAGATTCAAAACTGGTAGCAAAAGTGAAACAGGCACATGAAAAGGGTGTCGCTGGCTCTAAAGGCTGGGGGTACAAATGGGATGAGAAAAAAGCCTCAAGGCTAATGCCTATCGCTCACGATACTGCCATGAGCCCTGCACACATGATTTCTGGGCTTGAAATACCAGGAAAATACTTTCAGATAGTCAGATGTCATCGTCCTGATGTTATAGATGCTACACATGGCGTTGAATTCAACCAGATGGGTGGTTTTGTTATAGACGAAAATATTACATTTCGCCATCTTCTTGGTTTATTGAAAGAGTTTGCAAAAGAAATGGCAAATACTGACAAAGTGCGTTTCTACACCGATTATTTCCCATTTACAGAGCCTTCAGTTCAGCTTTCAGCAAAGCATCCGGATCTTGGATGGATTGAATTTGGTGGTGCGGGCTTATTCCGTGAGGAATTAACATCACCACTCGATGTAAAGCAGCCGGTAATAGCTTGGGGATTGGGCATTGACAGGCTAGCAATGTTCAAGCTTGGTATTACAGATATACGTGAATTATTCTCATACAAATTAGACTGGTTAAGGAATGCAAAGGGGATTTAATGAAACAAGTAGAAATATCAGAGATCATAAAATATGCTGAAGAATGTAATAGAAAAAATATCAAATGGCATTTTCATATACTTACACCTGACTGCGCATTCAGCAAAAAGAAAAAATATTCTATTGTATTTGAAAATGAAAAGACAGGGGAACAGTTAATAACATTTTTTGCTGAAAAACCGCCAAGGCAGGAAAAACTGGAAATTCTTTTCCACGGACGTGTTTAATTATGCCAAAAATAGAAATTTCATTTCAGGATTTGTGCACTCTCGTAGGAAAACAACTGCCAAAAGAGGGCTTGGCAGATACAATGATGTATGCTAAGGTTGAAATGGATGAAATCAAAGGCGATATAATAAAAGCTGATTGCAAGGACACAAATCGCCCGGATTTGTGGTGTACAGAAGGCATTGCACGGGAGATAAAAGCACGGTTTGGAAAAAAATCTATAGCGTACAAAATTTCCAAGGGTAAAAATAATGTAATTATTGATACAAAATCTCCTGTTCAGCCATTTGCTGTAGGCATGATTGTAAAAAATATCAAACTTAACAACAATTCGCTTTCGCAAATGATACAGCTTCAGGATAAGCTTGCTGCAGTATTAGGTGCAGGCCGAAGAAATATGTCGATAGGCGTATACGATTTGGATAAAATTAAATTCCCAATAAAGTATACATCTCTTCATAGCACTGAAATAAAATTCGTCCCTCTGAATTTTCAGAAAGAAATGTATGCGGAGGAAATAATGTTGATGCATCCTAAAGGGAAAGAATTTGGTCATATATTGGATGGTACAGACATATACCCAGTATGGATAGATGCGAATAAAAAAATATTGTCAATGGTTCCAGTAATTAATTCCAATGATGCAGGCAGTGTAAGCTCACAAACAAAAAATCTTTTTGTTGAATGTACAGGAAATGACCTTTCATTATTGAAAGTTACAATAAATGCACTGGCTGCCCAGATGCTTGACCGAGAAGGATCGGTAGAAAGCATTGTAAATGTTTATGGGAAAACAAAAGTTGTTACTCCAGAGCTTATACCAAAAAAGTTTTCTGCATCTCTTGATTACCTGCGCGCTATTTCTGGAATGAAATTAACAGACAAAAAGATTGTAACATTGCTGGAAAAATCAAACTATATTGTAAAATCAAAAAACAAAACGATTGAACTTTCATACCCCGGATATAGAAACGATATTATGCACCCAAGAGACGTTGCAGAGGACATGATGATAACATACGGATATAATAAAATACCACCAGTAGAGATAAAGTTTGGGAGTATGGGAAGACTTGATGAATTGGAAGAGTTTTGTGACAAATTAGCAGATATTGTGGTTGGCGCAGGATTTCAGGAAATTTTGTCGTACACACTGACAAACAAAAACAGTCTGTTTCAAAAAATGAATTTCGACCCGCAGGATGCGGCTGAGATAGAAAACCCTGCGAGTGCAAACTGGTCTGTTTTCCGTAATTCTTTGCTTCCAGGATTGCTTGAATTCTTTGCTTTGAACAAGCATGTTGAATACCCGCAAAAAATATTTGAGATCGGCAAATGCATATTTCTGTCCGACGGAGAAACACGGTCAAAAGACGTCAAACACATAGCATTAGGCATTTCATCATCCGATGTCAATTACGACTTAATAGCATCCAATATTGATGCTGTAATAAGAAACCTCGGTCTAAAATGCCAGCTGAAAAAACTGTCTCATCCTTCATTTATTGAAGGCCGTTGCGCTGAAATTTTAATCAGCGAACCGACGCCAAAGGCGTCGAACAGTCCTAAACGTTACGGACTGCTTGGAGAAATACACCCTCAGGTTCTTAACAATTGGAACCTGGAAAAACCTGTTTTGATAGCAGAACTAAACGCAACAGAATTATTTTACTTGTTGGAGTAGCTTAGCTTCTTCCATGAAGCTTAACTTTTTTAGGTATGATATCATCTAATTCTCTTCTTTTCTTCCTAACCTTTTTCCTGACTTCGAATCTTTCTGCCATATTGGTAATTTATTCTTATAGATAAAAATGTTATGGTTGAGGAATTTATCCACAAATTAGAAAAACCTGAATCTTTTCCTCTGTTCTTCCTTCAGCCTTACGCCTGCGATGTCTGCGGCTATCTGTCGTATGGCTTTGGCAGCATTGCTTCTTGGCGCATAGTGGATAACAGGTGTTCTATAGGCAATTGACCTGTGAACAGCAGAATCCTCCGGTATCACGCCCATAACAGATCTCCCAAGCATGTTTTCTATTTCTCTCATCTTCATTTCGTGCTTGCCTCCGGAAACTCTGTTGACTATTATGCCAGTCGTTTTCGCCCCAAGCTGTTCTGACAATTTTATAGCTTTCAAGGCATCTGTCACTGCCGGCAGCTCCGGTGTTGTTATTAGCAGGAGCTCATCGGCACTTTCCATTGCTGCAAGCGCCTCCTTGCCAAGACCGGCAGCTGCATCAAGGATTATGATGTCATTATGGCCTAAAAGGTCCAATATTGCATTTGGCAAGTCCCTTGCATCGGTTCCCCTTAAATCCCTCAAAGAAATTCCAGCTGGTACAATCTTTGCGCCGCTCTCATGCTCGTATATGGCATCCTTTATGTTGTTTTTCCCCTTTAGAACATCATGCAGGGTTACGGGGTAAAGAGGTATGCCAAGATGAAGTCCCAGGTTGGGAGTAGTCAGATTAGCATCAATTATTGTTGTGTCTCGGTCAAAATCAGCAAGGGCAGCGCCAAGATTGGCTGATAGTGTAGTTTTACCAACGCCTCCCTTGCCGCCTGCAATCGTAATTATTCTAGTCATTCCACAAACCCCAAAATAACAGTGAATATTTACTTTATCCCTTGGGCCGCTTTTAAAGCTTTTACGATTTTATTAACGAGAAAAGAGAATAACAATAGGAAAGTCGAATGACGCAAAACGTCTGTTCACTAAAGGGCGTGTAGCTCAGGTTGGATAGAGCACTTGCCTTCTATCCTTTTCCGCCAGCGATTTTTTTTGCTGTGCAAAAAAGGGCTGTAAGCAAGGGGTCGCGCGTTCAAATCGCGTCACGCCCATATGAATCTCAAAATTGTGTTGAAATCATGGAATTCAGCAGAAAATGATGTCAGAGTAAAAATGCTGCAGCATCATTGTTTTTCTGATGTAGATCAAGAATATATCGAAGAATGTTTCTCTTTTTTTGAAGGCTTCGGAATACTCATAGCAATTGTTGATGACAGGGTTGTTGGTCAGGCAGAGTTGTTCAAGAGAAATATAAAATTTAATGGGAAAAAAGTTGTTCTTGGAGGAATTGGCAGCATTTGCGTGCATCAGGATATGCGCAATAAAGGCATCGCAACAAAACTAATTCGTAAAGGTCTTGCAATACTAAAAGAAAAGAAGTGTGATGTAGCATGCCTTAATGCAGACTTGTCAAAAACAGTTTATAAGCTGTACGAAAAGATCGGATTTAAATTAATGAAAAGAAAGATCTCATTCGAGGATGTGCATGGAAATTTAAGATATGATACAGGAACAATGTTTATACCCATATGTTCTAAACAATTGTACAACCATATAATGAAAAGCAATGAAACTTTCCATTATGGAAAAGGTTATTGGTAATCATGAATAAGCAAATAGATTTCAAGTCTCTCGAGAAAAAATGGCAGGCAAAATGGGAAAAGGCCAAAATCTTTGAAGCAAATATTAGCAGTAAAAAGAAACTGTTTTTGCTTCATCCTTACCCTTATGTCAATCTTGCGCCTCATGTAGGGCATAGCTATACATTTTTCAGGACAGATATTTTTGCGCGGTACAAGCGGATGCAGGGATTCAATGTGCTTTTTCCGCAGGGTTTCCACGCAACAGGAGAGCCAATTGTCGGTGTAGCAGAAAGGATAAGAAAAAATGACAAGCTCCAGATAGATACATTGAAATTGTCAGGAGCATCTGAGGAAGACATCAGCAGATTTGCAGATGATCCAAAGTTCATTGCCCAGTTCTGGATGAAAAGATGGATTAAGGATCTAAAAAAGTCCGGATTTTCTATAGATTGGAGAAGAACTTTTGTTACAACGCAAATGACTCCAACTTACTCAAGGTTTATAGAATGGCAATACAACACTTTGCGCAAAAAAGGTTATGTTATTCAGGGGACGCACCCGGTCATATGGTGCCCGCATGACAAAAGTCCTACTGGAGATCATGACAGGCTAAAAGGTGAGGGGGCGTCAATAACAGAATTCTCATTGCTGAAGTATTTTGTTAAAGAAGGCGGCCGAACTATTTTCTTGCCATGCGCCACCCTGAGGCCGGAAACAATGTACGGCGTTACAAACATATGGATGAATCCTAATACTGAATACGAATTGGCAAAGCTCAATAATAGTGAATACTGGCTAGTCAGCAAGCAGGCTGTTGAAAAGCTGAAAGACCAGAAGAAAGTTACAAGCGTAGAGCACTATGACGCTTCTCACCTTATAGGGAAAAGGTGCACAGACCCCATAAGCAATGCAGAACTGCCAATCCTTCCTGCAAAATGGGCCAGGCCTGACATAGGCACAGGCATAGTTACGTCGGTGCCGTCTCATGCTCCTTGGGATTATGTAGCTGTCAAAGAAGCTTTGGAAACAGAACAGTATGTTTCTGCTAAGGACTTGGAGCCAATACCTGTAGTAAAAATGGAAGGCTATACAGAGCATCCTGTTGCAGATGTGATCAAGCAGCTGAAAATCAAGGACACAAATGACATTGAACTGCTTGAAGAAGCCAAAAAAATAATATACAAAAAGGAGCACCATTCCGGCATAATGATAAATTCAGGACAATACACCGGCATGTCTGTAAAAGAAGCAAAAGAAAAGATGCTTGCAGATTTTGTCCAGAAAAACATTGCAGACATTTTCTATGACATAGACGAGGAAGTCATTTGCAGGTGCTCTACAAAATGTCATGTAAAAATACTTGAAAACCAGTGGTTCCTGAAATATTCTGACGATAAGTGGAAGAAACTTTCAAAAGAGCACGTAAGCAAAATGGATATTTACCCGGAGGATGCAAGGAATAACATATCTATTACAATAGACTGGCTGAAGGACAAGGCCTGCGCAAGAAAAGGCGGCATGGGCACGCCTCTTCCGTGGGACAAAGAATGGATTGTCGAGACACTGAGCGATTCAACTATTTACATGGCATACTTCCCGCTTGTAAATATAATTGGTAAAAAGAAAATAACTGCATCTCAGCTGACAGATGAAGCATTTGATTGCATATTCACAGGAATTGGTGAGCCGAATAAAATTTCAAAAAATACCAAGTTAAGCGCGCAAACGTTAAAAGATTTAAGAAAAGAATTTCTGTATTTCTATCCATTTGACATTCAAAACAGCGGGAAGGATCTTGTGCAGAATCACTTGACGTTTTTCATAATGCAGCACATAGCTCTTTTTCCTAAACAGTTATGGCCTAAAGGCATTGCTGTAAATGGCTATGTGAATGTCGAAGGAGAAAAGATGAGCAAGTCAAGGGGAAATATAATTCTTCTTTCAGACATGCTTGACCAGCATGGTTCTGACCTTACAAGAATGAATATTGCTTGTTCAGCTGAAGGCATTGACGATGCAGACTGGCACGCTGAAAACATAAAGGGTTACAGGCAAAGAATTGAATTTTTGTTTGAGACAGCAAAAGACCTGAAGAAGGCCAGGGGAAAGAAGTCATCAGTCGACAGCTACTTGCAAAGCAGGATAAATACCGTTATAGCAGAAGCAACAAAAAACTATGATCAATGGAAATTCCGCTCTGCTGCGCAGCACGCTCTTTTTGATTCAACAAATGAATTGAAATGGTACCTGAAACGTGTAGGCGGGCTTTCTAAGGCTAATAAAATTATGTTGAAAAATGCTTTGTCGGTCATAGTGCGTTTAATAGCGCCTATTGCGCCGCATTCGGCAGAAGAAATTTGGCAGGCTCTTGCCAACAAATATTACATAGCAATTGCACCATGGCCAAAGGCAGGAAGAACCGAGAGCAAGATAGAACAGGCAGAAGGCATGATTAAACAAACGATGGAAGATATTGAAAAAATAAAGGACCTGTCAAAGGTTCAGAAACCAAAGAAAATTTCTATATTCCTCGCAGAGCCGTGGAAATTTGAGGTCTATGAATTCGTGCTAAAGAACAAGCACAAAGACATGAATTATGTCATTGGCCAGCTAATGAAAACAGGAAAATATGGGAATGCTACTGTAGGATTCATACAAAATTTGTACAAAAAAATAAATGAAGTAAAGCCCGCAGTGCCAAGATCTTTGCAGCTAAAGTCAATGAAAGATTCTCTCGGCTTTTTAGAAAATGAGACCGGAAGCAAAGTCGAAATAATGGAAAAGTCAGAACATCCAAAAGCTCGCTCAGCTACTCCGCTGAAGTTTGGCATTTTAGTGGAGTAATTTACTTTTTTTCCAATGGGCGGAAAACTTCTATTTTAACAAACACAACTGATCCGTCTTCTGCATGTATTTCTAGTTGCCTTACATCTTCAGTAGCATAAAAAGCAGCGCCATATTTGCCAGACTTAGCAGATTTTGGTCTACGATAGCCAGCACCTCTTAAGGATCTTTCTGCTTCACAACACGCATTGCTCGCTGTTGAGTAAATTGATGCCATTAAAATTACAATTAGAATCCGCAAGATTTAAAAGTATTTGATTTATTTACCAGTTACATTTGCCATTTACAATCACCTAGAATTTTTCCAGGCTTTCCTTAAGCATCTTGTTCTTCATTTCTTCTTCCCTTAATTTGTCAGCAATTGCTTCGAATATGATCTCTATCCTTCTTACCCTCTTCTCAAGATCCATGTAACCGGACGATTTTTCCTTGTCTATTTCAAGCATGGCTGCCCAAAGCTGGGCTATTCTTACGTCATGCGCTCCCCTGTAAGCAGGCCTGTGCTTTGCAACCCTTCTTAAGATGGCATTTAGCCTTGCCTCGTCTTCTGCTGACAAGCTTCTTTTCCAGTCATCGTGTACCTTGAACATCATCATTTTCTAGTGACAAAAAAGCTTATAAAGGTTTTATATGCCTCCAGTACTCCCGCATGTGTGTTCCGCCTTCTTAAGCCTGTCAGACAGAACGTCAGAACTGCTCTTTAACACTCAATCACATGCGGGAGTACTGGCCTCGTGGATGGGGCACAAAGTTTATTGATTCTGCATTTTTATAAACGTTTCCCTCCATGATAAAGAGATGCAAAAAGGCGACTTCATCAAGGTGAATTACATAGGCAAGCTCGAAAGCGGGGAAATTTTTGACCTGACCGAAGCAGAAGTGGCAAAAAAGGAAAAAGTCTATAGCGAAAAAATCCACTATGGACCTGTACCTGTGATACTGGGGGAAGGCTTTCTTGTAAAGGGCTTGGAAAACGAACTGGAACACATGAACGTAGGTGACAGGAAATCCGTTAAAGTCCATCCAAAAGACGGTTTCGGAGAAAGAAATCCCACATTGATTAAGGTGGTGAATGAAAAGGAATTTGAAAAGCAGAATTTGACTCCAAAGCCTGGAATGATAGTTGACTTTGGAGGAATAAAGGGCCGCATTCAAAGCACAGCCGGCGGCAGGGTGACTATTGACTTTAACAACCCTTTGTCAGGGAAAGTCCTGGATTATGAGATTGAAGTTGTTGAAAAGGTTGAAAATACAGAAGACCAGATAAAATCCATTCTTGAATTCTACGGCATTGCGCCTCACGCCGCTGTCGAAGGTTCTGCTGCAAAAATAACCGCAGTTATACAATCACAGCAAATGCGGGGAAGAATTGCTGACCTTGTTTTAAAGCACATAAAGGGCATTGAAAAAATTGACTTTATCGAGACATACACAAAAGATCACCAGAAAGCTCATGAAAAAACCCACGACAAAAAGCATGCAGAAGCAGAGTAACAACTAATGATTTTTGAACTATTAGATCTATAACAGTACCTCCGAAAGTAGGGTTAAAGCCAAAGTATGAAAATCCATCCTAAGTGTATTGCAAACCCATATGTTTTCACTTTCGGAGGTACTCTATAAGCCTTTATCTAATTTTGACAAATTTGCCTGCCTTTTTGTCTTTTTTGACATTGTCCCATTTGAAATATTTGCCATTCATAGCAATGTACACACCGGCAGGCAATACCTGAACAAAAGCTATTGCGCATCCTAAATTAAACATGCCATCAGAGCTTCCAAATTTGTAAGGAACCATGTCGTATATCAAGTTCGGCATAGCATCTGCCAAGTTTTAACATTTCATTCAAGTGCGTATCGTTGAAGAAAAGCTTGCCGTTAAGCTCGTTATATTCCTTGTCAAATGTTCCGCCTGTCACAAAAATTTTTATCATATTTAATCATTCTATTATTTCTTCAATTCCAATGGCTTGTGATACCATAAGCTATATTTGCACAAGGGGCAGAGGCTTGGAATTCTTTCCTTTTTTGTCTCCCAGACGTGCTGGCAATGGGTGCATTTCAGCTTCATAACATCACGAATCAATTACAATTACGTACTACTACTGTTACTACTCCTACTACTATATTGAATAATATTTATAGTCTAAGATATTTAAAGTTTGGAAGCGTATTAGTGATAACAAAATCAAACAACAAAAATAAAAATTGTGATTATAAATGGGCGTACTATCTTCTCGTGATGTCGGAACTGCACCAGCAGATGACGAACTAAGAAAGATGCTTGAAACAAAGAAGGCAGAAATAAAAGTTATAGGCGCTGGCGGCGGCGGCGGGAATACAATTTCCAGACTGATGCAGGTTGGCATTGTCGGAGCAGAAACAATTGCCGTCAATACAGACGCTCAGGACTTGCTTTACACCGATGCTGATATCAAAATCCTAATAGGCAAGGAAATTACAGGCGGCCTTGGCAGCGGAGCAGATCCAAGGATAGGCGAAGAGGCTGCAAAGGAGAGCAAGAATGAAATCAAAAAGATTGTTGAGGGTTCTGACCTTGTATTTGTAACGTGTGGCATGGGCGGAGGAACAGGAACAGGCTCTCTTCCAGTAGTGGCAGAGATTGCAAAAAGAGAAGGAGCTCTTGTTGTTGGCATAGTAACAATTCCCTTTTCGATGGAAGGCAGGCATAGGTCTACAAATGCCAAGGGCGGCATAGAGAAGCTCAAGAAAGTTGTTGACACACTGATTGTTATACCTAATGATAAATTGCTTGAAATTGTTCCTGACGTTTCTATTGCAACTGCATTCAAGGTGGCAGATGAAATATTGGTAAATGCCGTAAAAGGCATAACTGAAATTATAACAAAGCCGGGTTTAGTAAACAGGGACTTTGCAGATGTTAGAGCAATAATGAGAGACGGCGGTATAGCAATGATTGGAATGGGAGACAGCGACTCTGAAAACCGTGCAATGGAAGCTGTCGAGCGCGCCTTAAACAACCCATTGCTTGACGTCGACATAAACGGTGCCTCTGGGGCCCTTATTAATGTTCTAGGCGGATCAGACATGACCATTAGAGACTGCCAAAAAATTGTAGAGTCAGTGGCAACAAGGCTGAGTCCCGATGCAAAGATAATATGGGGCGCTCAGGTTGCAAAAGACCTTGATGAATCAATAAGGACCATGCTTATAATTACAGGCGTAAAATCACCCCACATCTTCGAAACAGACCATGAATTCACAAAGGAAAAGAAGAAAGAAGTCGAGAAGATTTTTGGCATTGATTTCTTGCAGTAGTCAGCTACAAGATGTAGCACGACGAACTGTTTCTTCAACAATTCTTGCGGCGCAAACAAGCGCATCTTCACATTTTTCAAATTTAGGATCAGAGCCTTCAATAAAATAAACCATTCGTTTGAAAGGTATTTTGTCAACCCGTATGAGCTTTTGTACTATACCTCCATGTTGGGAGGCAGGTTGTGCAATTATTTTCCCATCTTCATAAAATATATCAACCTGCCTTGGATATGTCCCCGTTGTTCCAAGGTATAAACCGTCTGAATAACCAGCTTCACGCAATGTTCTCAAATTATCAACAACATCCCTAGCTAAAGCTTGTCGAGCTTTTCTGACTGCTTTTTCATAAGCTTGTAATGACATAAAAGCACTATAAACTGAATCTATTTAAGAAACAAACTGCTTTTAAGCTTTTTGTTGTAAGGTAACTACTATGCAATTACTGGAACGCATAAGGCGTGTTCTGCTTATTTCAACAAAACCTACAAAAACAGAATACAGGCAGACAGTAAAGATAACAGGGTTGGGATTTTTAGTGATAGGAATAATAGGATTTATTATATTCATAGCAGTCCAATTGATAGGTGGCTTGTAATGCTCGCAACAATTAGAATTACTACTGGAAGGGAAAATGTGGTCATTGAGTCGCTTTCATCCAGGATAAAAAATGCCAATATTCCTATAAAATCCATCATTCATCCAGAAGAACTTCGCGGATATATTTTTATAGAAGGCGAAAGCGAGGAAATAGAATCGGCCATTAAAAACGTGCCTCATATAAGGGGCTTGATTAACAAGCCTGTGCCATTGAACCAGGTCGAGCGCTTTCTGGTTCCTGAAAAGAGCGAAGTGAAATTTGAAATTGGGGACATAATAGAGATCGTCAGCGCACAATTCAAGGGTGAGAAGGGTAAAATAACAAGAGTGGACGATACAAAAAACATGATTACAGTGGAATTCCTGGAAGCAGCCATTCCAATACCAGTTACAATACCGATGAACAGCGTTAGAATGGAGAAAAAGGCTGGAAAATGAATATCTATTTAAACATTAAGGAAAACTTATGCTTGATTATTATGTCAGACAAAGTCGAAGTTATGGTAAAAGGCGGGCAGGCAACGCCAGCGCCCCCTATAGGTCCTGCATTGTCACAGGCAGGCTTGAACGTGGGTCAGGTAGTTGCAGCAATAAACGAGAAGACAAAATCCTTTGCAGGCATGGAAGTACCTGTAAAGATATTTTATGACAAGCAGAAAAAGACTTATGAAATTGAGGTTGGAAAGCCGCCTGTAACGGCACTGATTAAAAAGGAAATTAAGATAGAAAAGCTTGCAACAGTCGGAGAGGATAAAATAAGATCACATGCAGGCGATATATCTTTTGATGCGCTTGTCAAGATAGCAGAAATGAGCAATGCAACAGGCGACCTTAAAGCTAAAACAAAGCAGATTGTTGGAACTTGCCAGAGTGGCAATGTTACGATTGATGGCAAGCAGCCAAAAGAAGTCATGGCTGAGATAAGCGAAGGGAAGCACGACTCGCTTTTCACGCAATAGTGTTGAAAGAGTTCTTTGGATACATCATGTCTTTTATAGTTTTTTGACATCTTCTTGCAATGAATGATTGGGGTTATTCTCTTATAATCGCCGCAGCTATTTTTGCGATAGCAGGCTACTTTGTTTCCTGGTTATTTTCTGCAGCCATAATTGTCGTACTGTTTGTAATGCTTATTTTTGTATACGAGTCGGAAAAAAATACTGAAGCCATCGAAAGCAGCAGAAAGCACATGTTTAATTCATTTTCGTATAAGCTTGATACTTTCTACGACAAAATAGAAGAAACAAAAAAAGACCTCACAAAACACATGTTTGCCCTCCAGTCCAGGCATCAGGAGATGAACAGGGAAACGACGGATGAGATCGAAAGAAACTTCAGGGAATTCGCAGGAAAAATGCTCCAGATAGAGAACAGCCTAAACAAGCTCAAAAGATTCCTGCAATACGAAGATCAGATATAATTCTTCATGCCTTGTCCATTGCTCAAGAAGATCGGGACGTCCCATTTTTGTAAACACATTCTTGTATCGCTGAATTTGCCTGCCAAAAGATCTTTTAAATTCTATACGGTTGTCAAGGGCGTATTTGTCACCATTGACGAACAAACCACCGGGTTTTAAAACCCTAAATATTTCTTTCAGCACAGAACTTCTGTAAGTTTTGTCAAAGTTATGCATTGTTGCATACGACACAAAACAGTCGAATGAAGCTGGTAGCTGTTTTTTTAGGAATTTTACCGCGTCTTCCAGAACGAACGTTACTCGTTTGTTTTCTATATAATTTTTTAAATTGAATTTTGCTTGCTTCAGCATTACAATTTCGTTATCTGCTGCAATAACTACAATCCTCTTGTCAGCTTCTAGTACATTTTTTGTGGTTATTCCAGTGCCAAAACCGATTTCTATGACGCTGATCTTAGATATTTTGTTATTCTTAAAATATAGGAAAAAATATAGCTTATATACTTTTCTGACAACAAAAAGTTAACCCATTACACTATAGATTATCAGCTTGACTGATTCTCTCTATAGGAGGGTATTTTGAATGGAAATACAAGCACTTAAAGCTCACAAATTACCGGAAGCTTTGCAAAAACTCAGAGAGAGCGATGGCAAAAGGAAATTTGCACAAACGGTAGATTTAGTGGTTGTGCTTAGGGGATTTGATCCTAAAAAACCAGAGAATAAGTTCTCAAAAGATGTCATTTTACCTCACGGCAGGGGGAAAGACATTTCTGTCTTCATAATAGAAGAGGCAAATTTTGGAAAGACAGACATCGAACGTCTTGCTGCTGATAAAAAGTCACTGAAAGAATTTTCAAAAAAACATGAGTTTTTGCTTTGCGAGCCTCCACTGATGACCCTGGTTGGTAAATTGCTTGGAAGATATCTGGCGCCAAGGGGGAAAATGCCAAAGTTGCTTGCTCCAAACATGAACAAAACACAGGCTGTAAATGACATGAAAAAAAGCGTGCGCGTAAAATTAAGGGACAGCCCGATGATCCAGACTGCTGTCGGCACTGAAAGCATGACAGACGAACAATTGAAGGACAACATCACTCATGTCATGGAAGAAATCAAAAAATCAATGCCTCCTAAATCTCATATTAAAAATGCATACATCAAGCTGACGATGGGCAGGCCAATAAAGGTGAATGTGTGATTGGCGCGGAAAAAGTATCTATGCTTTTGCGTTCAAACAAACGATGTGATTAGTATGATGCGAAGAGAAGAAAAACAAAAAGAAATTGAAGAATTAGTTGGTCTTATCAACAAGTACAAAGTCATAGGCATACTTAACATGCACAAGCTGCCTGCGCGCCAGCTTTTGATGATAAAAAAGAAGCTTCAAGGCAAGGCAATAATCCGGATGAGCAAGAAAACTATGATAAAGAGAGCTTTCGAATCCCTTAAGGATGGGAAAGCTGACGTGGGAAAACTTTTTGATATTATAAAAGAGGAGCCAGCATTGCTTTTTTCAAACAACAATCCATTTTCATTGTTTAAAACAATCAAAGAGTCGAGGTCGCCTGCTTCTGCAAAAGCAGGAGATGTTGCAACAAAGGATATTACAATTGAAAAAGGCTCGACAGGACTGCCGCCCGGCCCGGCTATTTCAACGCTTCAAAAAGTCGGCTTGAAAGCGTCAGTACAGGACGGAAAAATAGCTGTAATGCAGGACAAAATAGTGTGCAAGCAGGGCGATGTAATAAATGGCGATACTGCTTCAGTTCTTGCGTTGATGAAAATAGAGCCTTTGGAAATAGGCCTTGACCTGATTGCAGTTTATGAGGAAGGCATGATATATGCAAAGAACGTTCTTGACGTTAGTGCAGAAGATTACCTGAATAACTTGATGCTTGCAGTCCAGCAGGGAATAACATTGTCGCTGGAAATTGGATATGTTACAAAAGAAACAGCCACTATCGCACTGCAAAAAGCCTTTAGAGAAGCAAGACAAATAGCTCTCGAATGCAGCTTAATAGAAAAAGAATTTATAGATGAAGTCCTCATGAAGGCTGTACGCGAGGCAAAAATGCTGGAAAATATTAAAAAATAATATTGGGAGGAAATAGTATGAATTTGATATACACTGCGTTGCTGCTAAATAGCGCGGGCAAAGATGTCAACGAAGAAAATGTAAAGAAAATAGCTTCTGCCGTCGGCACTGTAGATGATGCGCAAGTCAAGGCGCTTGTATCTGCATTGGAAGGCGTCAACATAAAAGAAGTTATTGAAAAAGCATCTATGCCTGTTGCAGTAGCCGCTGCACCTGTGGGTGGAGCAGCCCCTGCCGCTAAAGACGAGGGTCCAAGCGAAGCAGACAAAGAAAAAAGAGCAGAAGACGCAGCAGAAGGCTTGAGTTCGTTATTCGGCTAAATTTTTTATTTTTGTTTTCATTTATTTAGTTTTACTAGTGGAAAAAGTATAGTGATACTATTTTATAGTTCTCAGGAAAACTACTAGTAGATGTTTATGCCGAATGAACAGAAATACCAGAGGTATTTCAATGTCTAGTGACAAAGAATTGAAAGAAATATTCAGGAAAGAGTTTTCAAACAACCCGGAGAAATATTATCCAAGTGTAATGAAAGATTTAGGATTCAAAAGGCACCATTGCACAAATTGCGGAAAGAATTTCTGGTCTATTTCTGACAGGAACAAATGCGGAGATGCGTCATGTTCAGGTGGTTTCCTATTCATAAACAATACACCAGCAAAACATAAAATGGATTACATACAGTTATGGAAGAATTTTTCATCTATAATGGAAAAGCAGGGATACACGCCAGTTAAACGTGTACCTATTATTGCCAGATGGCGAGATGACTTATTTTTTGTTGAAGCATCAATAGACGCGTTTATACCATATGTTGTAAATGGTGAGGTTGAACCGCCGGCAAATCCTCTTGTTGTGCCACAACTGGCTGTAAGATTCAATGATATAGATAATGTTGGGATTACAGGGTCACATAACACCTGTTTTATTATGGCAGGGCAGCATGCTTTCTACCCGCCTGAAAAATACAAGCCGAATGATTATCTGCAGCACTTGCTAAAATGGTTCACAGATGGAATGAAAATTCCAATAAATGAGATTATTTTACACGAAGATGTATGGGCAGGTTCCGGAAACTTCGGCCCATCAATAGAAGTCTTCAGCAGAGGCATAGAACTTGGTAATCAAGTTTACATGCAATACAGGTCACAAGAAGACGGAAAATATACAGATCTGCCACTGAAAGTTTTAGACATGGGATTAGGATATGAAAGAAATGTATGGTTTTCCAATGCAACATCAACAAGCTATGAAACAACTTTTCCTGCTGTTGTGAAAAAACTGTATTCTATAACAGGCCTGAAGCCCGATCACGATCTTGTTGTAAAATTCCTTCCGTTTGCGTCTTTCCTTAATGCAGACGAGGTTGATGACATAAACAAGGTATGGCATGATATTGCCAAGAAAATCCAAACAGACGTCAGCATATTGAAGGAAACTGTTATGCCGCTGTCTGCAATTTACTCCATTGCAGATCATACCAGAGCATTGCTTGTTGCAATAAGCGATGGTGGTTTGCCATCAAATGTGGGAGGCGGCTACAATTTGCGTGTAATATTGAGAAGAGCAATGTCATTGGCAGAAAAATATGGGTGGGATATAGACTTCACAAACCTTTGCGAAGAGCATGCAAGATACCTTAAGCCTCTGTTTCCTGAACTTCAGGAAAACATGAAAGAGGTCGGGGAAATTCTGGAGAATGAAAAGAAAAAATACGAGATTGCAAAACAAAAAAGCACGGCAATAATAGAATCCAGCATAAAAAAGGACGTGGACATAAAAAAACTTATTGCCCTTTATGATAGTCATGGCATTCCCCCGCAGCTTATTGTAGAAGAGGCAAAGAAAAAAGGAATGAAAATAGTTCTACCGGACAATTTTTTTGCACTAGTCACTGAAAAACACAGGAAGGCTGAGAAGAAAGCCAAACATGTTATGGATGTTTCTGGGCTTCCTGCGACAGAAATAAGATATTATGATCTGCCTTACAAGACAGACATCAATGCAAAAGTCTTGAAAATAGTAGACAAAAACAAAGTTGTACTGGACAGGACAATCTTCTATCCTGAATCAGGCGGCCAGGAGTCTGACACAGGGCTGATAAACAATTGTAAAGTGCTTAGCGTGCAAAGGTTTGGAAAAGTTATCGTTCATTCTGCTGATAAAGCTGACTTCAATGAAGGAGATGAAGTCGAGTGCAAAATAGACTGGCCTCGCAGACTCCAATTATCACAGCATCATACAGCAGTGCATGTCGTGAATGGAGCAGCTCGGGCTGTTCTTGGAAAACACATATGGCAGGGAGGAACGCACAAAAGTGAGGAAAAAGCAACGCTTGATATATCGCATTATGAGCAGCTAACAGATGAACAACTTCTGCAAATAGAGAAACTTGCAAATAAGACCGTAAGAAAATCGGCGGACATTAGCAGGAATGTCATGAATAGGATTGATGCAGAGCAAAAATACGGCATGTTGATATATCAAGGAGGCGTTATTCCTCACAAACAGCTCCGTATAATAGAAATTCCGGGAGCAGAGTACAAGGACGTGGAAGCATGCGGTGGAACGCATCTCGAGAATACGCACGAGATAGGAAAAATAATTATTGCAAACAGTGAAAGGATCCAGGACGGGGTTATCAGGCTGATAATAGTTGCGGGCAAGGCAGCAGAAAAGTATATGGAAGACCAAAATAAAATTTTGACGGAGATTGAAGAAATTACCGGTGTAAAAGGCGAAAATACTGTAAAAGTATCTGCTGAACTTTTTGGATTGTGGAAAAAATCAAAAAAACAGGCTAAATCAAGGCATGAAAATATTATCGGCTTAGCTAATAATTTTTTAGATGGAATTCTTGTTGAAAAAATAGAAGGCGATATACAAGCATTAAAGAACGTGTCACAAACTCTATCAGGGAACGATAAAGTTATAGTTTTGTTTGGCATCAAGGATAAAAAAATAAATGTTTTCGGGTCTGCCGGTTCTGCAACATCCATAGATATTGGGAAAAAAATCGGTGAGACTTGTGCAATGCTTGGCGGCAAAGGCGGTGGATCAAAGCATGTAGCTCAAGGATTTGGAATTGATTTTGATAAATTGGACGAAGTAATAGAACGTCTGAAGGGAAATTTGAGGAAATAGCTATGACGCTTAATAAAAACTTTGAAGAAACTAGAAAAATCCTGAAGGAAATATCCAGGCAACTGAACGTTCCTGTAAATGATATAGCGAAAACTCTGAGGAGATTCAAGAAAGAACTAGAAGAATAGCAATTTAAGCCATTAAAACGAAATAATTACAGTGGTGTCGTAAATGAAAGAAGAATTTGATTTTTATATAAAAAATTCAGGTGAAATTAATAAGCAGTTTGGCGGAAAACATATAGCTATTGTAGGGCATAAAGTTGTTGCAAGCGGTGATTCTGCAGCAGAAGTGCTGAAAACCGCAAAAAAAAAGTATCCTGACAAGAAGCCGGTTCTTACGTACGTGCCAGAAAAAGACACATTAGTGTTGGTTTTCAATGCACGAATTTGATTACAGGGAAGAGGAATCAAGGATTTTTGGAAAAGTCCTAAGGCCTGTTATTGCAGCTGAAGTAAAATCGGATAAAGGCGAATGGCAGCCATTCATAGCTTACATAGATTCTGGTGCAGACATTTCTATAGCCCCAAGGTCTTTTGGCGAAGCATTAAAATTGGATTTATCCCAAAGTCTCAGCGAAATAAAAGGTGTTGGGGATGCCAGAGTCCAGATAAGCATACATAAAGTTCATATGAAAATAAACGAAAAGGAGATAAAAGTTAGATTAGCTATAGCCCTTATAGAAAAAATACCATACCTGCTGGGCAGGGCGGACATATTTAATTCGTATGCTATAAATTTCAGGGAAAAGTTAGGCAAAATATTTTTCGCAGAGGAAAAATGACCCTTTGCTTTATGCAGATGAAAATAATTGATTATAAAATTCCTCTCTGCCAATTGAATTTAGATATGTTATTTTTCTTTTTTCATAAAAATCTTCAGCCTCCCCGCGCTCAAAGTACCATATGCAATCAAACATTATGCTTAATTTGAATACGTCGAACAAATGCTTTTTTTCGGTGCTGTTCAATGGCCTATATTTGACATATTCCAATAATATTTTTCTAGCTTCCCTAAAATCAAAAACATTTTCACCTCTTTTAAAATTAAACCATGTGTTCCATTCAAAAGATTTTACAAATGGATTTATTAGGGCAGCCAAATCATAAATCAAGAAAGTATAGTTCGCGTCGTCGAAATCTATCAACACATTGAATTTTCCATTTTTGAAAAGCACATTTGAAAAATGGAAATCACAATGGCATATTCCTTTAGGTAAGGATTTTGGTAGTTTTAGTTTTGTAAGCTCGCTTTCAAACCATTTTAATTTTTCTCTTGCATTTGCCGTACCTATTCTTTTCGCTTCTTTGCGAGCAAGCGCTCTGCAATTTACAATATTGTAGTTGTACCTAAATTTTGTATTTTTGGGCTTATAATTTTTTGTAATAATGTGAAGTTTGGCAACTCTTTTTACCAGCTCTTTTTTCTGGCTTTCTCTGGGGTTCTTGATGCTTTTGC